>CAYZVI010000001.1:0-45336 GCA_964481695.1 uncultured Hydromonas sp.
TCTGCCGTCCAGCCCAATTGATTCAGATTAAGTAACAGTGTTTTTTTCAATGGAATGATGCGGCCGTAATCTGCACCATCTACAGGTTTTTGCAGAACGCTACTTTTTTCCAGTTCGGCACCGGCGGTAGTGATGTCGCTGGCATTCTGTGGGATTTCCACCAGCATCAGCCAGTTGAATACCTTACCGTTTGCGCCGCTGCCTTGCTCAATGGTGATGAAGCGATTTTGTCCCAGTGCGACCAGATCGCCGAGCTTGGCATTGCCGGTTTTGCCACCCTTGTAGTCATTGGCGTTGAGCGGGTAGGCATACAGTTTAGAGCTTTCATTTTTTGGGTTAAACGCCAACCAGCGCACGAATGGTGCGTAGTTGTGCACGCTTTCGCTTTTGCCGGCAAGCTCCACTTTGCCACCGCTCAGTGGGCTTTGCAAAAAGCCGTGAATCAGACCGCTACTGCGATCCAGTGCCAAGCCCTCCATGCCGCGATTCGGGCGACGTTTGGATAAAATCATTGGCAGGTCGGTTGGTTGCGTACCGGGCGCGTATTTTTTCAGGATTTTTCCAGTTTTGGTATCCAGTTTGGCGATGAATGGGCCATATTCGTCGGAAATCCACAGGGTATTTTTGCCGTCGATGACGATACTTTCGGTATCCATGCCGTTCGCATCGTAGCGCAGTGGGCGCAGATTATCATCCAGTGCGATTTCGCCGGATGAGCCGACACCTTGGGCAATCGGTAACCCGGTGATTACCGTTCCGTCATCACTGCGGATTGGGTGCAAAGCTGTCACGCGTGCCTGATTGTTTTTCACTGAAATGTTAGCGATGGCAGGAGAAAAATCGGGCGTGGAGAAAATTTTGCTGTCGAGGGTTTTATCGCCACGCTGTACTTTCGGACCGTCGCCATTCGGACCACGGTCGGTGATGCTCAAAAAAGTGAGCGAGCCATCAGCTGCTTTGCCCTGAAATGCCAGACCTGAGCCAACCGCAGGTACAAATCCTTTGGAGAATGCTTGACGAACGGCTGCTGATGCGCCAACGTATGGGACGTAGTCCGCAGTGGGTACTTGCAGCTCCATTTTTTTCAATTGGATGCGTTCTGGGTTTTCCAGTGCGGTATTGGGTTCGGCGTGCGCAGACAAAGCAAAGGCGCACAGCAGAGCAAGTGCGCCGGAGGATAGTAATTGAGAATGTTTCATGATGGCTCCGGTCAGTAGAAATGTAGCCATGCATTTTAAGATGTAAAAATGACCGTTCTATGACAATGTCACGTCATGGTCATTTTAGAAGGGTGAGTTGATTGACTGCTTATTTCGTGCCGGTGCTGCCAAAGCCGCCTGCACCGCGATCAGATACGTCAAATTCCTCAACCAGATTAAATTGTGCTTGTACTACGGGTACGATAACCATCTGCGCGATGCGTTCAAATGGTTCGATGGTGAACGTGGTATTGCCACGGTTCCAAGTCGATACCATGAGTTCACCTTGATAATCCGAGTCAATCAGGCCGACGAGGTTACCCAGCACCACGCCGTGTTTGTGTCCCAGACCGCTGCGTGGCAGGATCATGGCGGCGTAGTTGGCATCGGCCAAATGAATCGCCAAACCTGTGGGGATGAGTACGGTTTGACCCGGTTCGAGGGTGATTTTTTCGCTAATACAGGCGCGAAGATCCAAGCCGGCACTGCCTGCTGTGGCATAATGCGGCAGTTGGTCTTTGATCAGCGGATTGATGATTTTGATGTCGATGTGCATGGTGTGCTTTCGTTATAATATAAAAAAACCGTGCTATTTTAAACGAAGCGCATGGTGCGTTCCGTGTTTTTTGGACAGATTTTGATGAGGGCTTTTAAGATTCCGCGTTCGGTTTTGGTGTTGATTCACACGCCGGATTTACAATTTTTACTGCTCAAACGCGCACCTAAGGATGTGAAGGGCGAGTTTGATGTGGATTTTTGGCAATCGGTGACCGGTAGTCTGGATGCGCTGGATGAGCCGCCGTTGCTCGCGGCCAAGCGAGAGCTGTTTGAGGAAACGGGTTTGAACGCCGATGAATACATCTTCCGTGATTTACAGCACGCGTTGGAGTACGAGATTTTTGAGCAGTGGCGCTATCGTTACGCGCCGGGTGTGATGTACAACACCGAGTATCAGTTCGCCGTGTGTGTGCCGAATACGCAGGTGGCGGTGCGGCTGGCGCCGAATGAGCATGTGGCGTATCAGTGGTTGCCGTTTGAGCAGGCGGCGGATCTGTGCTTTTCGTGGAATAACGCTGGTGCGATTCGGCGTGTGGCAGCGGAGTTGTCCGAGCAGAAGTTTGATTGAGTTGTGCTTATATTGGGAAAATAAGGCGGTCTCAAATTCGAGCCGCCTTTTGTTTTTTTAGAGATTTTTTATTGCAGCAAATCGACCAAATGCTTGATCATTTCTTTGCTCTCCCGTTGCGTGTCGTCCAATAGATTCCAAATGGTGTCTTGTCCCAAAATAGAGTAGTGACCTTCGGACACGCGTTCCATTAATCGCTTGGCTAATTCGGGGTTTGTCTCTACCTGTTCAATATCCAGCATCCAATCATTCTGATAATAGTTAAATAATTCACTTAGGCGCTTGTGAATATCGGGTAGACGCTGGTTGAGCTCCTGCAAGGCTTGAATTTCACTTTGCAATTGCTCGTAGTTTTGTTGAATTTTAGTAAGTTTTTCTTCTAAATGAGGCATGATTTTCTATGGCTTAACGAGGTAAAGTGCAACTACTGTTGATGCGAATGCGTGGATAGGCCGCATCATTGGTGCGCTGCCATACAGTCACGCAGTCGTTAACGTTGAATTCGTCAGCGGTTTGCACGATCAGGGTTTCGTTCGGGTTGGTTTGTACCGTATAGCGATACATGACTTCTGGTGAGCTCAGTTGTCCGATGTTTAAAATTTGCGCCAAACCAAAGGTAACACCCCAGCCAACATGTCCACCGCCACCACCGATACCGACATTCACGTCTACCGGACTGCTGCGACGCTCTGAGTATTGCTGAATGGTTTGTTTTTGTGTGATTTTGCCAAGGGTAGCACGTGCATCCGCTGCCGGTGATTGTGAATTGCTGTTGGTTGCGCAAGCCGCTAAAGTGAGACTGATGAGGCTGATGCTGAGAATGTTTTTGAGTGTTTGTTTCATGGTGTGCTCCGATCTGCTGTGTGTGTTGAAATATATAATTAACGAATTCGCTTTGCTCCGTTAAAACGCTTTTGCCAGTAGTCCAGCGTGTAATCCTCTACACGAACAGCGCCACCGCTACTCGGAGCGTGAACAAAATACGTCTGACCCAAATAGATACCGACATGTGAGTTAGCTTCGCCAGAGGTGTTAAAAAACAGTAAATCTCCGGCTCTGACGTTATTCAAATCAATATCATTGCCGTAACTGGCTTGCTCCGTAGCTCGGCGCGGAAGATTTACATTCAGGCTTTTTTTACTCGCGTATTGCACCAAGCCAGAACAGTCAAATCCTTCCGCAGGCGAACTACCACCATAGCGATAGGGCGTGCCGAGAAGGTTCATGGCATATACCGCAACATCACGATTAGGACCTGCGGCAACGCTGATATTTTGCGGTGTTTTGCCTTTGTATTTGCCATGGCGAGTCGGAGCACTGGTTGAACACGCACTGACCGATGCTGCCAAGGTCAGTGCTAATAAACCACGACTGAGCCACTGCAAACGGTCAGGGCTTTGGTTTTTTGTATGGTTTGAGCTTTTTGCGATAGGGATGATGATCATGCTGCAATATCCAATTGTGCCCACACCGGCGTATGATCGGAGGGCTGCTCATGGCGACGAGGTTCTTTGTCAATAACACATTTAATGCACGATTGCGCTAATGGTTGACTGAGTAAAATGTGGTCAATCCTCAATCCAGCATTGCGACGAAACGCCATTTGCCGGTAATCCCACCATGAAAATGATTTTTCAGGCTGTTCAAATAATCTAAATGCGTCGGTGAGCCCCAAATCAATTAGTTTTTGGAATGCTGCGCGTTCTTGGGGAGAAACGAGATTGCAGCCCAACCATTTATCAGGGTTGTGCACGTCTGCATCGGTAGGCGCAATGTTGAAATCGCCCAGTAGTGCGAGTTTCGGATATTTTTTTAGCTCTTGCGTGAGAAATTCAGTGAGTGCGGTCAACCAGTTTAATTTATAGGTAAATTTTTCACTGTCCAAGGATTGGCCATTGACGATGTAGGTATTGATGATACGGACATCGTTGATGGTTGCGCAAATCACGCGCTTTTGCTCATCCTCGAAATTCGGTAGGTTCTTTTGTACATCGCTTTGCTCGGTGCGACTGATGATCGCCACACCATTGTAGGTTTTTTGTCCGACAAATGAAACGTGCAATCCTGCATCGGTAAACGCTGCCTGAGGGAAGACATCATCCGTCATTTTGGTCTCTTGCAGGCAAAGTACGTCGATGTCGGTGTGCTGCATGTAGTCAAGAACCTGTGGTAGGCGAACTTTGAGTGAGTTGACATTCCAAGTGGCTATTTTCATTTTTAATTCCTAAAAGATACAGCCATCATTATGCCGAAAAAACAACGCGCACACATTAAATGACGTGTTCATGTTTATGTCACGAAATTGTCATATTAGGGAAATATAGTGTCGGCAGTTGGCTTGTTGTGCAGATAAAAACGTATTGAATGATGAGTGAGTTATCAGCAAAGCAACAGTTTATCTGTTTAATTGATTAAATTTTATAGCGTTTTTTTAGGAGAAAACGATGCGAGTTAAATATTTATTGTCAGGTGTGGCTGCCGTTGTGTTGTCTATGTCTTTGATCGGCTGTGGCGGTCAATCAGGCGGCGAGCAAAAAGCGGCTACTGCTGGTTTGAACGGCTCAGGCGCGACTTTCCCAGCTCCTGTTTACACCAAGTGGGCATCTGATTACAAAGCAGCTACAGGTATGGCTGTGAACTATCAAGGTACTGGCTCAAGCGCAGGTATCGATGCGATCAAAAAGAAAACCGTTGATTTCGGTGCAACTGATGCGCCTTTGAAAGGTGAAGATCTGGATGCGGCTGGTTTGGTTCAGTTCCCAGCGGTAATCGGTGGTGTGGTTCCTGTATATAACATTGAAGGCGTAGGTTCTTTGGCTTTGGATGGTGCTGTTTTGGGTGACATCTACTTGATGAAAATCAAAAAATGGAATGATCCAGCGATTGCTAAATTGAATGCGGGCGTGAAATTACCTGATTTGGAAATCAAAGTAGTACGTCGTTCTGATGGCTCAGGTACAACACACATGTTTACTGACTATTTGGCACAAGTGAACGAAGGTTGGAAAGCCATCGGTGCGAGCAAAGAGCCTAAATGGGCTGAAGGTACTGTGGGTGGTAAAGGTAACGATGGTGTTGCTGCGAGCGTGAAACAGTTGCCAGGTGCGATTGGTTACGTTGAGTACGCGTATGCGAAGAAAAATGGTATGCCAGCAGCTTCATTGGTCAATAAAGACGGTAAAGTTGTTGCGCCAACAGCAGAAGCATTTGCCGCTGCTGCAGCTACAGCAGACTGGTCTGCTAAACCAGGTATGGGTATTTCTTTGAACAATCAAGCAGGTGAGAAAACTTGGCCAATCACGGGTGCAACGTTCATCTTGATGCAAAAGAAAACTGATAACGCGAAAAACTCAGCTGAAGTGTTGAAATTTTTTGACTGGGCATTGACCAAAGGTCAAGCGCAAGCCTCTGCTTTAGAATACATCCCATTGCCAGACGCTGTCGTTGCCAAAATCAAAGACAGCTGGAAGCAAATCACTGATGCTTCAGGCAAAGCAGTAGCACAATAATTGATTCGGCTGATCTCATTGACAGCAGGACAAAGTGAGAAAGGCCGGATTGAAATAACTCCGGCCTTTTTTACACTAAGTAGTAACCATATGTGACCGCGCAAGTTTTGATGCGATAAACCAAAAGGTGAATAGGGTGAATACGACACAAAGCTTACCTAACGGAAAGAATTTAGATGCGCCAGTGGTGACATCCAAAATTCATCCGAATCCGTGGGTAGATAAAGGATTTAAATGGCTGACCGAGGCAAATGCTTGGTTGGTGTTGATTTTGTTGGCAGGGATTATCATTTCCCTGATTTTTGGTTCGATGCCGACTTGGAAAAGCCAAGGCATTGGGTTTTTGACACGTGAGCAGTGGGATACCGCTGCGGGCCAGTTTGGTGCCTTGGGTCCAGTGGCAGGGACTTTGATTACTTCGGGCATTGCGATTTTCTTGGCTTTGCCGATCAGTATCGGTATCGCCATGTTTTTGACTGAGTTGGCGCCCGCATGGCTGCGTCGTCCTTTGGGTACAGCCATTGAGCTGCTGGCGGCGATTCCTTCAATTATCTACGGTATGTGGGGCTTGTTTATTATTGCCCCATTGTTTATTAAATACATTCAACCGGCTTTGGCTGCGACATTGGGTAAATTACCGCTGATTGGGACGTTGTTCTCTGGTCCTGCTCTGGGTGTGGGTGTTTTGACCGCAGGTGTGGTGCTGGCGATCATGATTGTGCCGTTCATTACTGCGGTATTGCGTGATGTATTCAGTCTCGTACCGGCGATGCTCAAAGAGTCAGCTTACGGCTTGGGCGCAACCACGTGGGAAGTGGTGCGTAACATCGTGATTCCACACACAAAAATCGGTATGGTCGGTGGTGTGATGCTCGGTTTGGGACGCGCGCTGGGTGAAACCATGGCAGTAACCTTTGTGATCGGTAATGCACATGGCTTGAATCTGTCTCTGTTTGCGCCGGGTAATAGTATTGCATCTACATTGGCCAATGAGTTTAACGAAGCGAGTTCGGATGAGCACCGTTCGGCATTGTTGGCTTTGGCGCTGGTGTTGTTCTTGATTACCACCATTGTGTTGGGCTTTGCGAAATGGCTGATTTCGCGCACAGAAAGTCATTAAGGCGCGGGAGATAGAAGATGAATGTCGAACAATTAATGAATAACCCGCTGTATCGCCGTCGTAAGTGGACGAATACGTTGATGTTGTTTTTCGCTGGCGTAGCCATTGTGGTCGGGCTGTTTTGGTTGATGTGGATCATGTGGACGCTGTTTTCCAAAGGTTTGGCTGCTTTGAGTCCAACTTTGTTCACGCAAATCACTCCGCCTGCCGGTGAAACCGGTGGTGGTTTGTCCAATGCGATTGTGGGCAGTGTGCTGATGGTATTGGTTGCGACTTTGGTGACAACGCCGATTGGTGTGCTTGCGGGGACTTATTTGGCTGAGTATGGTCGCAACAATAAATTGACCCGTACGGTGCGCTTTATCAACGATATTTTGTTGTCTGCGCCATCGATCGTGGTCGGTATGTTTGTGTTCCTGGTCGCGTATTATGGTTTGGGTTTGCGTCAAAATGCTTACTCTGGCTGGGCGGGTGCTTTTGCTTTGGCCATCATTATGTTGCCAGTCGTGGTGCGTACCACCGACGATATGCTCAAGCTCGTGCCCAATACTTTGCGTGAAGCGGCCGTGGCGCTGGGTACGCCGTACTGGAAAATGATTTTTAAAATTGGCTATCGTGCAGCACGTACCGGTATGCTCACAGGTTTGTTACTGGGTGTGGCGCGTATTTTCGGTGAAACGGCTCCATTATTGTTTACCGCTTTTGGTAATAACTTCTGGAGCACCAATTTGAGTGAACGTATGGCGAGTTTGCCGCAAGTGATTAACCAGTTTGGCCTGTCGCCTGATGAAAACTGGAATAACTTGGCATGGGGCGGTGCGATTTTGATTACCTTGTTGGTGTTGCTGATTAATATCGTGACCCGTTGGTATTCATCCCGTTCAGAATAATTGACGCTTTGAAATTAAAAGGATTGCTATGACAACCACTACTGTGAATTTGGCACACGAAACTCCGAAGATCGAGATTAAGAATCTGGATTTTTACTACGGCAAATATAAAGCATTAAAGAATATCAATCTGACCATTCCTGAGAAGAAAGTTACGGCATTTATTGGTCCATCAGGTTGTGGTAAATCCACTTTGCTGCGCACGCTCAACCGTATGTTTGAGCTGTATCCTGAGCAGCGTGCTGAAGGCGAGATTAATTTTGATGGTGAAAATATCCTCAAATCTAAATTGGATATTGCCATTTTGCGTGCGAAAATTGGTATGGTGTTTCAAAAACCAACACCATTCCCGATGAGTATTTACGAAAATATTGCTTTCGGTGTGCGTTTGTTTGAAAAACTGTCCAAAGGTGAAATGGATGAGCGCGTCGAATGGGCGTTGCAAAAAGCGGCCTTGTGGACAGAGGTGAAAGATAAATTGCATCAGAGTGGTAATGGTTTGTCGGGTGGTCAGCAGCAGCGTTTGTGTATTGCGCGCGCGATTGCCGTTAAACCTGAAGTAATTTTATTGGACGAGCCGTGTTCCGCGTTGGATCCGATTTCTACGGCTAAAGTGGAGGAGTTGATCATTGAACTCAAAGAAGATTACACGGTGGTGATCGTGACGCACAATATGCAGCAAGCAGCGCGTGTGTCTGATTACACCACCTATATGTATTTGGGTGAAATGATTGAATTTGGCGAAACCCGTCAGATGTTTATGAAACCGGCGCGTCAAGAGACCGAAGATTACATCACCGGACGTTTCGGTTAATTAAGCAGCACAAAGCTCAAACATTATCGAAAAGGAATACAAAATGGTCGTACATACTTCAAAAAACTACGAAGAAGAATTGGAAAACCTACGCACTCGCGTGATGACCATGGGCGGGCGCGTGGAAAGCCAAGTGCGTTTGGCGATTTTGGCGTATAGCGAAGGTGATACACGCATTGCGCAACAGGTGTTGGATACCGAACGCGAAATCAATAAAGAGCAATTGAGCACCGATCAGATGTGCTCGGAAGTGATTGCACGTCGTCAGCCTGCGGCAAAAGACTTGCGTTTGTTGCTGGGTGTGATTCGTACCATTTCTGACTTGGAACGCATTGCCGATCAAGCGGCGAAAATTGCTAAATTGGTATTGCGTCATGAGCAACGTGGCGGATTGCCTCGTATTCACGGTACTTTCCAATCGGCTGAAATGGCGATGAGCATGCTAAGAAAAGCGCTGGATGCATTTGCTCGTGAAGATGGCAAGTCAGCCCGTGAGGTTATGAGCAGTGATTCTGAGTTGGATGCGCAATACATCGGCAGTATGCGTCAACTGATCACTTACATGATGGAAGATCCACGTACGATTAGCGCGGCATTGGATGATTTGTGGGTGGCAAAAGCAGTTGAACGCATGGGTGATCACGCGGAAAATATTGCTGAAGTTGCAATTTATATCGCAGAGGGTGAAGACGTGCGTTATAGTCAAGAAATAAACCCACAAAGTGTTGATCAGGAATAATAATAGTAATTCATTTTTTTAATAAGGATGAACGGTGAATATTCAGCCTTTGGCTTTGGTGGTAGAGGACGAGGACGATATCGCGACTTTGTTGGACTTTAGTTTGCGTAAAGCAGGTTTTAGCGTTGATTGGGCTAAAAATTTGCAGGAAGCTCAATCGTGCGTGAAAAGAGTGTTGCCTGATGTGGTGATTCTGGATTGGATGTTACCCGATGGGGATGGAGTATCGTGGTTGAATCAACTGCGTTCTAATGAGCGCACCAAATATTTGCCTGTGCTCATGCTCACTGCTCGAGCGCAAGAATCTGATAAGCTCAAAGGTTTAGAAGGCGGTGCAGATGACTATATCACCAAGCCTTTTAGTCCGAAGGAACTGGTCGCGCGTATTAACACCGTCTTACGTCGCGCGGCACCCCACCACGTAGAGCAAGTGATCGAATTCAGCGAGTGTCAGCTTAAAGATGACGATCACACATTGAGCAAAGGTGATGTGGTAGAAAATATTGGTAACACCGAGTATAAATTGCTCAAGTTCCTTTTGACTCACCGCAATAAAACCTACAGTCGTGCGCAGCTGCTCGATATGGTCTGGGGTGACCATGTGTTTATCGAGGAGCGCACAGTGGATGTGCATGTCTTGCGCTTACGTAAGATCCTTCAACGCTTTGGCGTAGAAGAACACCTTGAAACCGTGCGAGGAATCGGGTATCGTTGGCAAGAATAACGGGCGTTGCATCATAGGGGTGTAATCGTCCGCTCTCCAGCGACAGTGAAGTATGCGTTTTCTCCCAATAAATGGGCGTGTACTTCACGCAATGAGCGGTTTATCAGAATGTCCAATAATCAAAATTCACTTCCAGATCTCAAAGTATTCGATTCCATCGAAGATAAATTTCCTCACAGTTACCAATCCATTTCTTTTGCTCGTTCTGCTATGGTTCCAGCGATTGTTCTGGGACTATTGGTTGCGGTTATGTCATATTTCCTGCCTTTTTGGGTTGGATTGCTGTTGGTCATCGCTTATTTGGTTTGGAGCTTATCGGCACATTACCGTGAACTCAAACGTTTTGCTTTGTGGCTGTCTTATCCAAAAAGTCAAAATGTACCTTCGGGTCACGGGGTGTGGACTGATATTTTTGCCAAGCTTTACGCGCTGCGCCGAATGGATGAGAAACACGAAGCTCAGTTGGCCGAATGGTTGGCACGATTCCAAAATACCATGCGCCATTTACCCGATGGCGTGGTGCTGATGGATAAAGCCACAACACTTGAATGGGCCAATCCAGTGGCTGAGCAGCATTTTCATCTGCATTCAGAGCAAGATTTAGGAACGCGCATGGTTAATCTGGTGCGTGAGCCGAAATTGGTTAATGCGATCAAGGATGCTCAATACGATCAACCCTTTAAAATTGAATATGTCGATCATAGTCTGGAAATTCACCTGATTGATTTTGAATCCGATCGGATTATCTTGGTCAGTCGTGATATCACCGAAACCGAGCGTGTGGATTCGATGCGCCGAGATTTTATTGCCAATGCTTCGCATGAGCTGCGTACACCGTTGACGGTTATCAGCGGCTTTTTAGAGCATGCTCAGGATGCGCCGGATATGCCGATGGAAGAACGCATGAAGCAGCTCGATCTCATGCGGCATCAGGCTGATCGTATGACCATATTAATTCAGGATATGTTGATGCTATCGCGTTTGGAATCAGAGGTTCATGTCGATGCACATACCATCTCAATGCCGACTCTGATTCGCCAACAATTGGACAGCGCCCAAGCTTTGTCGGCAGGTCGACATACCATTCACAGCACAGTCGAGGATATCAATATCGAAGGTAGTGAGCAAGAAATCGCCAGCGTGGTTGGCAATTTATTGTCTAATGCCGTGCGTTATACACCCGAAGGGGGCGAGATTTTCCTGCGCTGGTCGTATAACGCCAAACAGCAGCCCACTCTGGTGGTGCGTGATACGGGGATTGGTATTGCCGCAGAACATTTGCCACGATTAACGGAGCGCTTCTATCGAGTCAATACGGCTCAATCACGAGCCACTAAAGGTACGGGTTTGGGATTGGCGATTGTCAAACATGTTTTGATTCGTCATCATGCACAGCTTAAGATTGAGTCATTACAGGCACCATCGCCTAAACATGGTACAAGTTTTACCATTACGTTCCAGAAAAATGCTTTTACCGGTGGTAAATAAGTCTTTTTTAAAACATTTTGTCTGATTCAATCATTTTGCGTATAGAAGTTAGTTTGAGTTGGCGTTATATGCGCCTTGTATCTCTATTATCATTGGCTGAGTGATGTGTTAATATGCGCCATCTTCGGCGCTACAGTTGTGCGCTGATATTGATATTTGATTATCCGGCATGTCTCGAAAATCCATACCACGCTATCATAAGAAAATTATTCTTGCGTCCTCTCTGGGTACCGCCTTTGAGTGGTATGACTTCTATTTGTATGGCACTTTAGCTGGTATTTTAGGACAGCATTTCTTATCGGGTTATAACCCAACGGCTGATTTCATTGTCACTTTAATGCTATTTGCCGTTGGTTTTGTCGTGCGGCCATTCGGTGCGTTGTTCTTTGGGCGTCTGGGTGATATGGTGGGGCGCAAACACACCTTTTTGGTCACGATTTTGATCATGGGGTTGTCTACGTTTATTATCGGTTTGTTGCCAACTTATGATGTGATTGGCGTTGCCGCCCCAATATTATTGATTGCATTGCGGATGTTGCAAGGATTGGCTTTGGGTGGAGAATACGGTGGTGCGGTCACTTATTTGGCTGAACATGCACCAGCCGATCAGCGAGGGCGTTATACCGGCTGGATTCAAGTAACGGCGAGCGTAGGGCTGCTATTATCCTTGTTGGTTACGAATGGTGTGCGTTGGCTGATTGGTGAGGAGGCTTTTTTCGCATGGGGTTGGCGAATTCCTTTCTTGGCTTCTATGTTGTTGCTCGGATTCTCTATTTGGTTGCGGATGCAGTTGAATGAATCACCGTTGTTCATGCAACTGAAAGCCGATGGTCTGGTCACCTCAAGGCCATTACTGGATTCTTTTGCCAAATGGTCAAATCTGAAAAAGGTTTTGGCTGTAATGTTTGGGTTATGCGCGGGGCAGGGTGTGATTTGGTACACCAGTCATTTTTATGCGTTGTTCTTTTTGACTCAAAGTTTGAAGTTGCCAGCGCAACAGGCACAGTTGTTAATGATCGTTGCTCTGTTTTTGGCTTTACCGAGTTTTTTATTTTTTGCCAGTTTGTCTGATCGTATTGGTCGCAGACCCATTATGATAGCGGGTTGTTTTTTAGCGGCGCTATTGTATTTTCCGATGTTTAAAGCTTTGGCTTTTGTGGTAAATCCTGCTCTGGATCAAGCTCAGGAGCACTCGCCAGTGGTGGTTTTGGCCGATCCGGCGCGTTGTTCTTTTCAACTAAATGTACTCAATACCAATACGCGCAATGTGTATTCGTGCGACATAGCCAAAACCTATTTGACTCAATCGGGAATTGCATACAGCAATCAGGTCGCACCACCCGGTATGGTGGCTCAGGTGCTGATCGGTCACGAAGTGGTAGAGGCCTACGAAGGCGGGCAGCTCAACTCTCGGCAAAACAGCGTGTTATTTAAGCAAAATATTCAGGCCGCCTTAAGCCGAGCCGGTTATCCTTTACAAGCGGATCATAATTCAGTCAGCGAGTTTTGGGTGGTGTTGATTTTATGGGCGATGATCATTCCCGTGGCGATGGTGTATGCGCCAATGGTCGCATTATTGGTGGAGATTTTTCCGACACGCATTCGATATACCTCGATGTCTTTACCCTATCACATTGGTAATGGTTGGTTTGGTGGAATTCTACCCACAGTGGCCTTTGCCATGGTGGCGGCGACGGGGAATGTCTTCTTCGGCTTGTGGTATCCGATTGCAGTTGCTTTGTTTGCAGGTGTTTTGGGCTATTGGATTCATTTACCGAAAGAAGACGAGTCGTCTGCTGGTTCCGTTTGTTAGATGAATTATAATGATGCCTTTCTGGCGTGAGCTAGACGTATTTAGAATATTTAAAGCCCAGTAGGGCTATTTTTTTGAAATGAGTAATTTGTATGGATTGGATATCAATGATACAGGCGGCAATTATGGGGATTGTCGAAGGTTTGACGGAGTTTCTACCTGTTTCCAGTACGGGGCATTTGATTTTGACTAGCTCATTATTAGGGTTGGAAGGGGAGTTCTGGCATTCATTTGACATGGCCATTCAGTTTGGTGCGATTATTGCGGTCATTTGGGAGTTTCGTGCGCGAATTTTGAAAGTTATTAATGGAATGTGGCAACGAAATTCTACAGATTGGCGTTTTGCTGTGAATGTCATCGTTGCATGTATTCCTGCAAGCTTTCTGGCATTATTGTTTGAAAAGCAAATTAAAGGGTTTTTGTTTAATGCTGTGTCGGTGGCGATTGCATTGATTGTGGGTGGACTGATTATTTTGTGGGCGGAGCGCCGTCAAACGCCAGAATCAGTCCGAGTACACAGCATGGACGATATGAGCATACTAGATGCGCTGAAAGTCGGCATTGCCCAGATTGCAGCCTTATTTCCCGGTACTTCGCGCTCTGGCTCAACGATTATTGGTGGTATGTTGTTTGGATTGAGCCGTCAAACGGCGACACAGTTCTCTTTTTTCTTGGCAATTCCGATCCTTTTTGCGGCTTCAGCTAAGGAGTTATTGAGCATGGGTGATATGCTCACATCGCATAATTTAACTTTGTTTGCGATTGGTTTTATTTTTTCATTCGTCAGCGCGTTCTTTTGTGTGCGTTGGTTACTGCGCTTTGTCAGTCAGCATAATTTCAATGGCTTTGCTTGGTATCGAATTGTTTTTGGTGTGATTATTTTGGTGACTTGGGCGTTGGGTTGGGTGGATTGGACTCAAGCTGGATAATCCTCTTCAGTATTATGATGGTGAAAAACCTCGATCATTGATCGAGGTTTTTTGTGTCTGCAGAGCCGTAAGGATTTCTTTTAATTGATAGGGCGTATGGATTGTAAAGCGGATTTAATTAACAAGCTATGACCTTTGTGTCGATTTAATTCCGTCTTCTCTATAAAGTTTTCAGCCTAAACACAGCTTGTCCTTGACTTGGTTTTTCTATGAGTTGAATTTGCTTTAGGAGGCTTTATTAATATGTGGTTTTTAAGGTTGAGGGAGGGAGCTTGCTTGGTGTCTAAGTTAAACTTCAGAGATGTTTGGGAAACGAATCGGTATAGAAAAACCCCGACCATTGAGTCGGGGTTTTTCATTCAAGCTAACTAAGCAGAAGTTCTGATTAGTGACCAGATACACCCGCTGCGCCGATACCTGTTTCAGAACGAACTTTCTGAGCAGGGTAGCCAGCACGGTCAATGGCCGCACGAGCACTCTTATCAGTGATTGAAACCAACCAGATAGTAACGAATGCCAGAGTCATAGAGAACAAAGCTGGAGAAGTGTACGGGAAGATTTCTTTCGCGTTGTGGAACACGTCAACCCAAACAGATTTTGAGAATAGAGTCAACACAACAGCAGAAATCAGACCTACATAGCCACCGATGGTTGCGCCACGAGTCGTACAGTCTTTCCACAATACAGACATGAACAATACTGGGAAGTTTGCAGAAGCAGCAATCGCGAACGCCAAAGATACCATGAACGCAATGTTTTGTTTCTCAAACGCGATACCCAACAGTACGGCAACAACGCCCAAAACCAAAGTAGTGATTTTAGATACTTTCAATTCAGTTGCGCTGTCTGCTTTACCTTTTTTGATCACAGTTGCATACAAGTCATGTGATACTGCAGATGCACCTGACAGAGTCAAACCTGCTACGACCGCCAAGATGGTTGCAAATGCTACAGCTGAGATGAAGCCCAAGAATACGTTACCGCCGACAGCGTTGGCCAAGTGAATCGCAGCCATGTTACCACCGCCTTTGAGCGCGCCTTTAGCATCCAAGAATTCAGGATTGGTCAATACGAATGTGATCGCACCAAAACCAATGATGAACGTCAGGATGTAGAAGTAGCCGATCCAAGTAGTTGCCCAGAATACAGATTTACGAGCTTCTTTTGCATTAGGTACAGTGAAGAAACGCATCATGATGTGTGGCAAACCAGCAGTACCGAACATCAAAGCCATACCGAAAGAGATCGCAGAGATTGGATCTTTTACGAAACCACCAGGACCCATGATTGAGAAGCCTTTAGCTGCAGCCGCTGCGGCAGTAGAGGTCGCCAATGCGGCTGGATCTGCGGTTGGGTTTGCTTTCAATGCTTCAGCAATCAAGCCTTTTTGAGCCAATACGGTTTTGATCTCGATGGCTTTAGCAAACATAGCTCCTGGGTGGAACCCAAATTTTGCTAATACCATAAAGCCCATGAATGACGCACCTGCGAGCAACAAGCATGCTTTAATGATCTGTACCCAAGTCGTTGCAGACATACCGCCGAACAATACATAGACCATCATCAATGCACCAACGATGATTACTGCCCAGATGTATTCCATACCGAACAGCAATTTGATCAACTGACCCGCACCTACCATCTGAGCGATCAGATAGAAGGCCACAACGACCAGAGTAGAAATTGCCGCGAAGGTACGAACAGGTTTTTGTTCATAGCGATAAGCAGCTACGTCAGCAAAGGTAAATTGACCCAAGTTACGCAGACGTTCCGCCATCAAGAAGGTGATCACTGGCCAGCCGACCAAGAAGCCGATTGAGTAGATCAAACCGTCAAAACCTGTATTCATCACCGCCGCGGAAATACCGAGGAATGATGCAGCAGACATGTAGTCACCGGCAATCGCCAAACCATTTTGGAAGCCCGTAATACCACCACCACCGGTATAGAAGTCAGCTGCAGATTTAGTGCGACCAGCCGCCCATTTGGTAATGAACATGGTCAAAATAACGAAACCAATGAACATGCCAATCGCAGTCCAGTTGGTCGCTTGTTTTTCTGCTTGACCCAAATCAGCGCCTGCTGCCAAGGCAACGGTACCGATAGAGGCCAACAATAAGCCGATTAAAGATTTGGTTTTATTCATTGCTGAACCTCCTTACGTACTGCTTCGTTCAACTCGTCAAATTCAGTATTCGCACGACGAACGTAGATACCCGTAATAACGATGGTGAACAACAATACAAATAAGCCAATCGGCAAAGCGTAAGTCATTACACCTTCACCAATACGTTGTGACATGAAGCCTTTACCAAAAGCTACCATCAAAATAAAGCCGTAATACACGATCATCATCAGGGCCGTTAAAAACCAACCGTATGAAGAGCGAGTTTTGACCAATTTTTGGTAAGCGGGTGACGCATTGACGCGTTTGACCAACTCATCGTCTCTCATTTGTCTACTCCTATTTTAATAATTTGAAATTGCCACCCAATCGGCCACAAGGACTTTTTGAGCAAACTTTATGGATTGAATATGTAGTCTAGTGCATAGACTACTCGACAATCTGTGCGTAGAATACTGACAGTGCCTTACGCTTTACTTACTGATTGAATTGCATATTTTTCTGTTTTTACTGAAATTGTGAGCAAATGGGCTAATTAAGACAAATATTGACTGCAATTAGAAGAAAATCGCCCGAACATTTGTCGGGCGATATGGGTTTGAAAGTAATATTTGGCTTTCTTTTTTATATTTTATGCGCATTAGCCTCGCGCTTTGAGTGCCAAATACATGAGCGCGACATTGATTGCGTCGTTGAGTGCATCATGACGGGGTAAATCAGGAAATTTGAGTTTCTCGATGATGGTTGCCATACGCAAGTCAACATGACCATCCTGAACTTTTTTAATCTCTTGATCGTAATAGATACCGGAAACCTCGATTTGTTTCTGCGGCAGGGTAATACCAAGCAATGGCTTTAGGTATTTATTCACCAGTGCGACGTCATATTCGAGGTAATACCCGACCAGCGGACGTCCTCCCATGAAGTCAAGCAGCTGGTATATCGCCTCATTGATTGGGATCCCGCCAGAAACGTCCTTCGGGCGCAGGCCATGGACTTTGACGTTGGAGGCCTGCATCATGCCTTCGGGTTTGACCAAAACGTAGAATGAATCGCTGGTTAAAACTTTATTGCCACGAATTTTTACGGCACCAATGGAAATGATTTCGGCTTCTTTGACATTTAGGCTGGTCGTTTCGCAGTCGAAACTGACCAACTCGTCGGGATGCTCCTCAAATAAGTTGGCATATTTTGGGTCAGACAGTTTGCGCTGACTCCACGAGCGTCGTAGCGAGTCGAACATTATGCGTTCCCCAGATGAAAGTGTTGGCGAATTTTCGCTTTAAAGCGTTTGACCACTTGTAATGCGTCTTTGAGCAAATCGCGCTCAAGTGTACTCATATTGGTGGTGTCCAGTTCGTTTAAATCTTTGTCATGAGCGCCGAGACTGAGGGCTTCCAAGCCGGATTTAAGGCGAATATCCATCATGTAGCTGAGTGCTTCGCCAACGTCTTTAGCCAACGCCTCATCCAAAATGCCTTTATTAGATAACTGATGCAGACGGTCAAAGGTGTTGGATTCTTCCAGATGGGCTTCAAGGCTCAATGCGCGTGTGCCATGCACCACAGGGAAAATCCCCATTTTTTTGATGTCCATGTGTGCAGCCTGTTCGCGGTTGAGTAGTTGAGAGAAAAAGCCAGTGCTGTGATGGTCGAACATTTCTACCGCACGGGCAAAGCCCATGAGCATACCGGCGTCGTTACTCATCAGTCGACCCAGATATTCTTGTGCTTCGGCCAGAAGCACTGTATTACCAGCGACAGATTTGGCATCAATGAAGATCGCTAAGTTCATCAGCGCATCAGGATTTGGGGTAGTACACCATTGGTAAATCATTTCTTTGAACTGAGGCAATGGTTTACGCCATTCAGGGTTGTTCACCATAATGTTGCCTTTGCATGGTGGGTAGCCCAAACGGGTCAGGGTTTCGGAGAACCGATCGGCGGCGGCGCGTGCGGTTTCTAAATCAGCGCCTTCGCCTAAAATCAAGGCGTTGTCTTGATCCGTTTTGAGAATTTGTTCGCCGCGACCTTCGGAGCCCATCACAATCAAACAAGAGTTTTCGTAGAGTTCGGTCGGCGCGATCAGGCGCCATGCTTTTTCAAACAGGCTGGTGTTCAATACCTGCATCAATTGTGCCAATTGCGGCGCACGCACGCCACTGCTGTGCAGCGTTTGAATCGAGCGTGTCATTTGCTCGGCGATATCAACTAAGTCATCTACACTGTTGGCTTTATCCAAGCGCTGCGCCACCAAATGAGAGTGATTGGAGAAGTAGGCCAATACGTCAATTTGCTCCAATGCACCAATCGGCTTGCCTTTTTCGGTTACCACCACACGCTGAATTTTGAACTGGGTCATGCGCAGCAGGGCATTAAATACATAGTCGTCAATGTCAATGGAGATCAGTGCGAATTGCGTCCATTTGTGCAGCTCGTCGCTGGTGGGCGCACCGGCAATGACAATGTCGCGGAAGGCCGATTCGGTAAACAGACCAATTTGCGCACCATGCTCAATCAAGATGGATTTGGTTTTATTCTGCTTCATGGATTGGGCTGCTTGTAAAACCGTATTTGTGCCTTGCAACCACGTTGCATTATGGCGGTAAGCATCTCTTACGCGAGCGGTAATTAGGCTTTCCATCTCTTGCGTGTTTTTGTTGCGTGCCATACTGGAGAGTTTATCGGCGACGCTGGCGTAGAAATACGCACCGAAGCGCGGGTTGGACTCCATCAGTTCGGTAATCGTTGCTTTCGGGATGGTGTAGACCAGCGCCTGCTCTTGCACGATGAAGCGATGAGCGCTCTGACCCTCAACCAAAGCGCGAGCCTCAAAGGTGTCACGTGCGTGGTATAAACCAACGACTTCATCGCCGATACTGACTTCGCGTACCAAGCCTTTGATGATCACATACAAGAACTCAACCGGCTGATCCGCTTCGATAATCACGTCTTCATCATTGAAAAATGCAATATCCACAGCAGATTGCAATTTGGCGCGTTCGGCGCCGTTTAAAAATTCATAGGGGGGGAAATTAAAATCAAAGCGTTCCATGAGGTCTCCGAGTTGAGTATTACATGAGTCTGATCAAATTGTTGCGTGATAAAGCTGAAAGTTGTGCATATTGTGACAACTCAATACAATTATTCTCGCACAAAGCCACATAAAATATAAGGGGATTGTGATACATACTTGGTTGTATGCAACGAGTAAAGTCAGAAAATACTCAGTGGAGAAAAGAAATTACGCTGAAAACAGCAGTACTGCTGTCAAAAGAATACCGTGAAGCAACGAGGCGAGAATGGTCAGGCGAATTGCTTTGGATAATCGTGAAGGCTCGTGCGCGTGATGCCACAGTTCAGCAAATGCTAATCCATTCAGTACGGTAGGCAACACAGACAGCAAAGATAAGCTCGGTAAACGATGCCACGCCACCATAGCTACGATCCAAGCATAGCCGAACAGCATCAGAAGCAAGTAACCCCAGCGGGCGTTGAGCAGTCCGAAACGTACCACCACCGTATGTTTATGAGCCAATTCATCCGCTCGAATATCGGGAAACTGATTGATATAAAGAATATTGGCGATGAGAAAACTAAAGCCCAAACCTGTGATGATGGGCGTTGCAGAGTAGCTGTGACGCTGAACAAAATACGTACCGACAATGACCATCAGCCAGCCAATAATGATACCAATCTCGCCCAAACCACGGCTTTGTAATTTAAATGGCGGCGCTGAGTAAGCCCATGCACAAAATAGCCCGATGAGGCCAATCACAATGAGCCCAGAGCCACTGTAATAGGTCAACCATAGCCCTACCGGAATAACGCTGGCTAGTAACACATAGCCAAAAATGCCGATAGTATTTTGACTAAAGACACCATTTTGAATCATGCGAGAGCCACCGGTGAAGGGGGTAATCCGATCCGATTCGGCAAAATCGCAGCCATTGAGCGCATCATAATAGTCATTGACGACATTGCCCCCAGCATGTGCGACTAAGGCAAAAATTAATGTGAACACAGCGCTGGTTAAATTTAAATCCCCACCATCCCAAACCACCGATGCAAACCCCAAAAATACCGCAGCCAAAGTAACACTTAAAAAAGCTGGGCGAGTGGCAAAAAGCAGATCGGCAAGAAGACTTTTGGATAATTTCGGCATGATTAAAACCAACCGATAATTATAAATTGAATGTACCAAATAATGAGTGATACAAAATACCCCAAGAGTATGGTCCAAGCATACTTCATATGTGAGTTGAAGGTATAAATCCCACGCATTTTACCCATTACACCGACACCAGCAGCGCTGCCAAAACTGACTAATGAACCACCAATCCCAGCTGTAAGCGTGACTAACATCCATTGAGCCAAATCAATATTTGGATTTGCTTTGAGTACTGCGGACATAACAGGAACATTATCAACGATAGCAGATAGAAATCCGACGCCAACATTAACCCAGGTTGGGTTGGTTAGTTCGTAAAACTTTGAGGCATATGTTAGAAATCCAGCAAAATGTAAAGCACCAACTGCAGCCAGAATACCAAAGAAAAATATCAAAGTATTGTTTTCAATGCGACTCATCATTTTAAAAATATTCGTTTCCTGCCCATAGCGACTCTTTAAGATGTAAAAGTGTAATTGCAGTAAAGATAAGCCAAATAACATGCCCCACATTGGCGGTAAGTGCAGTATTTGTTTACCCACAACAGCGAATATAAGGGTCAGTGCCCCAAAAAAAATGACCATTTTCCCTCCTTTGAGCACTTGGGTTTTTTCGGCTAATTCCGAATCTCCTTCACCGAGAGGATCTAATTTTGGGATAAATCGACTGAGCAAAAAAGCGGTGGTTAACCAACCCAAAAAGGCAGCAGGAAATAAAAACAAAAAATCCACAAATTGCCCTTTACCCGCTGTCCATACCATCAACGTGGTGATATCACCAAAAGGACTCCAAGCGCCTCCCGCATTTGCTGCGACGACTACATTGATACCACTTGGGATGAGAAAGGCTTGATTTTTACGATCAATGGTAAGTAAAACGGTTGATAAAATTAAGGCTGTAGTTAGGTTGTCCGCTACTGGAGAGATAAAAAAGGATAAAAACCCTGTAATCCAAAATAATTGAGGGTAGCTATATCCTTTGGCGATCAATTTGGTTCGGAGCGCGCGAAATACACCCCTTTCGATTAAAGCTTCAATGTAGGTCATTGCCACATAGAGGAAAAAGAATATTTCTGCAATTTCCAAAATCATGTGATCAACTGCATTTTCGAGAGAGGTCAGATCATATCCACGAATAACGTAGTAAATAGCAATCAATATGAACATTAATGTACCGATGAACAAAGCTGATTTTGCCTTATCAATATGATAGCGATCTTCGGTAGCAATGAAATAATAACCAAGGATGAAGATTAGCAATAAAAACCAGCCAAAAGGCTGGTCGACTAAGCTAACAGTCATGTTGCCTGGGTTAGTCAAAGAAAATGAGCTCATAATAAAAATGCAGCAATTGATGTTTTAAATGAATGGTAGGTGAAGATCTTTTTTAAATACAGCTTAATCTTCTTGCATTCGTTTAAAAACCATTTGAGACTGTTGTTGCAAATCTTCTTGATTAGACACCTCAAGTCCCAGCGAATGAAGCAAACCGTCATTTAAATCATAAACCCATCCGTGAATGGTGACTGATTGACCACGAGCCCATGCATCTTGGATGATTGTGGTCTGAACCGCGCTAAAAATTTGATCAATCACATTGAGCTCACACAATCGATCAAGTTGAGCTTTTTCTGTATCAGCTTTACTTAGTAATAAGCTGTATTTGGTCTTGGTATCATGAATATGACGCAGCCAATTATCAACCAAACCAACGCGACGATTTTGAAATACTGCCGCGACACCACCACATCCATAATGACCGCAAATAATCACGTGTTTAACTTTAAGTACATCGACCGCATACTGTAATACCGAAAGACAATTCAAATCGCTGTGTACCAGCAGGTTGGCAATATTCCGATGAACAAAAACTTCGCCTGGCTTAAGACCAATCAACTCATTGGCAGGAACCCTAGAATCTGCACAACCAATCCATAGGTATTCGGGATTTTGCTGCTCAGCCAAATTTTTAAAAAAAGTCGGCTCTTGATGGGTGATGCGTTGTGCCCAACGTCGATTATTCTCAAATAAATGGGACAGAATGTTATCGGTTTGAAGGGGTTTACTCATAGACGATGGCCTCTTTAGAATGATTTAACGACGCTTGCTACCGAAAAGACTGCCGAGAATGCCGCGGGTGATTTCGCGGCCAATGTTGGAGCTGGCAGCACGTATCATGCTTTTGGCAGCGGATTCGAGCAGGGTATCGTTTCGTGATGATGATTTTTTCTTCTTGTCATCTGCGCCGAAAATATTGCCGAAAAAGCCGCCTTCGTCCTCTTTTTGTGCTTCTTCCGCTGCTTTGGCGGTTTCTTCCGCGCGCGCTTGTAATTTCTCATAGGCTGATTCGGAGTCAACCGTTTGTTCATACACATTGGCGACGACGGATTGGCGAACCAGTTGTTGTTGCTCTTGGGATGAGGCAGGGCCTAAGCGTGAAGCCGGCGGAATCATGAATACCCGCTGCGTCACATTCGGTCGACCTTTTTCATCCAGCGTGGACACCAGTGCCTCCCCGACCCCCAGCTCGGTAATGACGGTGGCGATGTCCAACTCGGGATTCTCGCGCATGGTGGTCGCCGCGACGTTGACCGCTTTTTGATCGCGCGGGGTGAAAGCACGCAGGGCGTGCTGTACGCGGTTACCCAATTGCCCTAAAACCGTGTCAGGAATGTCGATCGGGTTTTGTGTGACGAAGTATACGCCCACGCCTTTGGAACGGATCAGACGCACGACTTGCTCGATTTTCTCCAGCAATACTTTGGGTGCGTCGGCGAACAATAAATGCGCTTCGTCGAAGAAGAACGCAAATTTTGGCTTGTCCACGTCACCGACCTCCGGCAGACGCTCGAACAGCTCGGACAGCATCCACAGCAAAAATGCGCCGTACAGACGGGGTGATTGCATCAGTTTGTCGGCGGAGAGGATATTTACCACGCCTTTGCCGGACACGGTTTGCATCATGTCGTCAATATTGAGCATGGGTTCGCCAAAGAATTGATCGCCGCCTTGGCTCTCAAGGGTCAACAAACCACGCTGAATCGCGCCGATGGAGGCAGCAGAAACGTTGCCATAATCGGTGGTGAACTGTTTCGCATTATCGCCGACAAATTGCAGCATACTGCGCAGGTCTTTCAAATCCAGCAGTAATAATTGATTGTCATCGGCGATTTTGAATACCATGGTCAATACGCCCGTTTGCGTGTCGTTCAGATCGAGCATGCGCGAGAGCAGCAGTGGTCCCATATCGGAAATGGTCGCACGCACCGGATGACCTTTTTCACCAAATACGTCCCACAGTGTGGTTGGTGCACCGGCCCAAGTCGCCTCGGCCAAGCCTAAATCATGCAGACGGCTTTTGACTTTTTCATTATCGCCACCGGCTTGTGAAATACCGGTCAAATCGCCTTTTACGTCCGCCATAAACACCGGTGTGCCGATGTCGGAAAAATGCTGAGCCAATGCCTGCAAGCTCACAGTTTTACCCGTACCGGTCGCGCCGGTGATCAGGCCGTGGCGGTTACCCATTTGCGGTAGAAAAAAGACCTCTTGCGTAGATGATTTAGCGATGAGGATCGGCTCGGACATAATGTGTGCTCCTGTCAGGATTTCGGTCGTATGGAATTATGATGTACAGTCGCGGGGCATTGGGTTTTGCAGCGCGGCTGTGATAAAATCGCACAAATTATAAACCAAGGCAGGGTTTCGCGGGGGATATGCACTCAGACCAACCGCAATTTAAATAAGGCCTGCCTTAACTCAATGAAATCAAAAGCAATTTCAGCAATTTACAAAGGAACATCATGGCTGGACACAGTAAATGGGCGAATATCAAACACAAAAAAGCACGTGCTGACGCCACGCGCGGTAAAGTCTGGACGCGTGTGATCAAAGAATTGCAGGTCGCGGCCAAAGCCGGTGGCGGTGATGTAACGGCGAATCCGCGCTTGCGTCTGGCGATTGACAAAGCCAAGGCGGCAAACATGCCCAATGACAACATCAAACGCGCGATTGACCGCGGTGTAGGCGGTGGCGACGGCGCGGATTACGAAGAAATCCGCTACGAAGGCTACGGCATCGGTGGGGCGGCGGTGATTATCGACACCATGACCGACAACCGCACGCGTACGGTGGCGGAGGTACGTCATGCTTTGTCTAAGCACGGTGGTAATTTAGGGACAGATGGTTCGGTCGCGTTCATGTTTGACCATGTGGGGCAATTTCTATTCGCGCCGGGTGTGTCCGAGGACGAGGTGATGAACGTTGCGCTGGAAAATGGTGCGCAAGACGTGATTACCGACGAAGAAGGCGGCGTGGAAGTGATTTGCGATCCGGCGGACTACGAAACCTTGAAAAATGCGATTGAAGCCGCCAATTTAAGTTTTGAAGAGTCGGGCATTACCATGCGCGCGCAAAATGAAATCGAATTGACCGGTGACGATGCAGTACGCATGCAAAAAATCCTCGATATGCTGGAGGATCTGGACGACGTTCAGGAGGTGTATACCAACGCTGTGATGGATGTAGAATAATTTAACTAAATTGTTAAATACTTGTCATCCGCTACGGCACATGAGTTGTTAATGCCCGCGTCCGCATGAGCGGGGTTTTGCTAAAAGGAGCAAATGATGAGTGCATTCAAAGATTTATTACAGCAGGCCGAAGTGTTGCTGCGTCAGGCAACCAATGGTTCGCAAGAGCAGGCGACTGATTTGCGTAAAAACGCCGAAGAGCTGTTGGAAAAAGTGCGAGCCAGCAGCCAAACGCTGCAAGAAGAGGCCGTAGATAAAGCCAAACAGGTGGGCGACGCGACGCAAAACTACGTCAAGGAAAACCCGTGGAAAGCCGTCGGCATTGCCGCGAGCTTGGGCTTGATGATCGGTGCTTTGATGAGCAAAGACGGCGGCGATAAGCCGAAAGAGGATAGTGCTGTCATCGACGCAGAACCACCGAAACTGACCTGAATTGTTTAAAAAGCATTAAAAACGGCGCCATTGGCGCCGTTTTTAATGGGCGTATCTATATTTTTATTTACGCAGCGCGTTGATGGCCGCTTGAGTTTGACGGGCTATTTTTTTTGCGGCGTGCGCATAGTCTTCACCGGCGCTGGCATAGATAATGGCACGAGAGGAGTTGATGATGACGCCTGTGCCATTTGCCGTTTGTCCCGCCTGCATGGTGGCAGCGAGATCGCCGCCTTGCGCGCCGATACCGGGAATCAGCAGCGGCATGTCGCCGACGATCTCACGTACTTGTGCGATTTCGTTCGGAAAGGTTGCGCCGACGACGAGGGCGCATTGGCCATTGCTATTCCATTCGTTGGCGACTTTGCGTGCAACGATTTGATACAGTGGTTGACCATCCACTGGGAGAAATTGTAAATCGCTACCGCCCGGATTCGAGGTTCGGCAGAGGATGACGACGCCTTTGTCGGAGTAGGCGAGATAAGGTTGTACCGAGTCAAAACCCATATAAGGGTTAACGGTGACCGCATCCGCTTGGTAGCGCTCAAATGCTTCTATGGCGTATTGCTCGGCGGTTGAGCCGATATCGCCTCGCTTGGCATCGAGAATGATGGGAATATGCGGATATTTGGTTTTAGCGTAGCGAATAATATCTTCGAGTACGCTTTCCGCGCGATGAGCGGCAAAGTAGGCAATTTGCGGTTTGAATGAGCAGGCATGCTCTGCGGTAGCATCAATGATACCGACGCAAAACGTGTAAAAGGCTTGCTCTACAGGCAATCCGCGCAAATGCGTTGGCAGTTTTTCTGGTGTTGGGTCAAGGCCTACGCAGAGTAAAGAGTTGTTCGTTTCCCATGCGTCGGAGAGTAGTTGCAAGAAAGTTTTTGTGTCGGTCATGGTGGTTCTGCCGTGGTCTTAAAGTTATTATTTGATCAGTCGCTAAATGAGCGACCCAGATAAAAATAGAGATTGGCTTTACCATTTCGGGTGATACCTAAGCCCAATTGAGCCGGTCCAATCGGTGTATTGATGGCACCAAATAAGCTGCCGGATGCTTTGAGTCCTTTGAGGCCGATGTCGTGGGTTTTTTCCCAAGTATTTCCCGCTTCGAGTGTTGAGCCGATTACTAATGGTTTGTTCAGTAGCTTCCACGAGGTGATATAACGATAAGAAATACCGGCTAATGCCAAGTAGTTGCCAATGAATTGGTTGGTCTCATAGCCGGATAAACGGTGATAGCCCCCTAAGTGATAGGGTGATAGATAGACACTGCCGGGGTTATTTTGCCCAGCAACTTCAAAGCCCAAGACAACAGAGTTGCGAGGGGTCAAGCGCTTGGCCCACATGGTTTTGATGCCTGCTTGAACAAAGCGTTTGGTATTGTTTTCCGGTCTGTGCGGTGCAACTCGGCCATAAGCTCGGAAATAAGTGCCTTCCGTTGGAATGTAGAGGTCATCCAATTGATCTATCGTTATTTCTGCGTCTAAGGTTAAGTGACGTTGGGTTTCCTGATTGATGGATAAGTTGGGATTGGTTTGATTACCCGACAGATGTGCCCGTTGCCAGCGTGCACCAATTCCCCATTCGCCTTTATCGCCGAGGGTTTGCCCTAATAGAATGCTCACGTTTTGGCGGTTGACATCGTATTCGGTAGCAACATCATCCTGATTCGGTAGATATGCAGCGTTACGATCATAGTTGAAACTGAGCTGAGGACGGATAAACCAGTTCTGACCATAATTGAGCGGTTGATTAAATAAGGTGCTGATTTCAGTATTTTTCCCCAGTGTTAAGTAGCTGCGCCATTCGCCACCCCAGCGGTTGATCCAGACGTTGCGGTGAGACAGGTGCAAGGCTACGTTTTGTTTGGTCAAGTTGCTGGTTGCAATTTCCAATCCCGCGGTAACTGCATTGTTTGCAGAATCTTTTTCTTGAACGATATAAACCAGCTCATAGTCATCACCAACTGGTTGAATGTCGTAACGTACTGATTGGATTCGATCCAGATTCATGAGTTGTCGAATATCTTCATTCACCAATGCGATATTGAGAGGTTTTCCTTTCGGATGTGTGATTTTCCGGCTCAGAGCTTCAGGGTTGGCAATGCCGTTGGTTTGCACACGAACAAATCGAATTAATTTTGCAGGTGATGGTTTTGCATCGTGTTTACTGACCCAAGTTTGATATTCTTGATCGGATGTGGCAAAAGTTGTTATTTTCTGAGCAATTTTTGGTTCGCGCATGGATTTTTCGCCGTATTTGATTGCATCGGTGATACGATCAAATTGCAAATTAGCTATATCTCCAGCCTCTACATTCACATATGCATCTTTCTGCCCCAGGGTTTTAATTTCTGCAATGACGTTACGTTGTACAAGAATATTGAGCAATTGTTCAGAAATATTAACCACATTTTTTATCTGCTCTTTCTTCAATAAACCTGTGCCAACATTCACTGCAATAATACGATCGGCGCCCATTTGGCGTGCTACGTCAATCGGTAAGTTGCTGGCAACCATCCCATCAACCAGCA
Organism: uncultured Hydromonas sp.; assembly: GCA_964481695.1. Classification (GTDB taxonomy): domain Bacteria; phylum Pseudomonadota; class Gammaproteobacteria; order Burkholderiales; family Burkholderiaceae; genus CTSOIL-112. Next base: position 28,143 of record CAYZVI010000001.1, read on the forward strand.
TACGACCATTCATTTCGACTGGGGCAAATACGGCTGGGATTGACATACTGGCACGCATGGCTTCAGATAATTTGCCATTACTTAAAACAACTTTTTCTCCGGTGGCGATATCTGTCGCTACCGCCCGAAAAGGAATCGGTAGGCGGTCAAAATCCATGTTGTAGGGATAATCTTGGACGATTTCGCGTAGGGCTTGTTCTACTTTGGTGTCTTGTATCACGGCTTGAGGTAGAGCTGTTGCTCCCTCGCGGGTGATACTGATGTCAACCATGCTGGTCCCAGGATATTCGTTGGCGCGAGTGAATTGGGCTTGTGTACGACGATTTTGTCTGGCAAACAAAATTTTATCAAAGTCCATGGCTCTGACGCGTTTTTCAATTTCATCCAGACTCAATCCGCTTGCGTACATGCCACCGATTAGCGCGCCTGCGCTGGTACCTGCGATGTAGTCAATCGGTACATGCAGTCGTTCCAGCTCGCGCAATACGCCGATATGTGCCAAACCACGAGCGCCACCACCTGAAAGGGCAAGCCCAATTTTTGGGCGTTGGGTTTGAGGGGTATTGCTGGTGGATTTTTGCGCTGTATCCGCAGCGTTTGTTACCGGAGTGTTGTTGATACTTTCGCTGGTTTCCTGCGCAAAGGTATGATTCGATATTGCCCAAGATGAACAAATCAAAGTCATTAAAATCCCGCGACGCAGAATTTGGGCATTGAATATATGATTGAATTCAAATCTTGAGCAATGCATTATGGGCTCCATCAGTGTTTTGTAATGGTGTACAGCATATGCAACCCCAGCGCCAATAGGAGTACAGCAAAAATTTTCTTAATAGTTGCAACAGGCCAAACCTGAGCCGCACGTGCGCCCAAAGGGGCAAATAACGCACTGGTCATCACCACGCCAATAACGGCTGGCCAATAAATATAGGCGATGGTATGGGGTGGTAGTCCGCTGACATGATAAAAACTGATCAAATACCAAATGACTGCGCTCAGTGCAATCGGGAATCCGAGTGTGGCAGAACTACCGATGGCTCGACGTACTGGGGTATTACAAGCGATGAGAAAGGGAACGGTAATGAATCCACCTCCAGCAGAGATGAGGGTGGAAATTGAACCGATCAGAGTTCCTACGCCGAATAATGAGCCAGCTCCGGGCAAGGTACGTGATGCTTTTGGCTGCCCTCCGAAAGCCATGCTGTATGCTGTATAGAAAGTAAATGCAACGAAAATGACCCGTAAAGGTGTTGTCGGAATTAGGTGGACCAGATATGTGCCGAGTAAAGTACCCACAATGATACCCGGTAAAATGCCCTTGACCGCAGGCCATTCGACATTTTTATGTGATACATGTGAACGCATGCTGGAAAAAGAGGTGAATAGAATGGTTGCTGTCGAGGTTGCAAGTGCTATTTTGTGCAAATCGGGGTGTTGCATGCCACTGGCTGTCAAAATAATAGTGATGAAAGGGACGGAAATTAATCCGCCACCGACACCTAAGAGACCAGCCATAAATCCCGCTAAGCAACCGAGCAAAGGATAACACAGCCATAACCAATTAAAACTGTCCACTATGACCTCAAAAAATGAAAATAGGATAATGAGATAAGCGCAAATGATCCAAATAATATGGAATATTAAAGTATTTTTATTATGAAGATAATATTTGTGTGCTTATTTTAATTTGCGCGCATAAAAAATTCCCGCGCCATTCGTTGAGCCTAACCCTTGAACCTTGCGGTTCAGGGCGCTGCAATCAATTAGGCTTTAGGTTCATCTGACTAAGAGACGATCACACCAGCCTAATGCTGTTTCACAGCTAAAGTACATTATTGGTTCAAAGAGCTGCGGCGAATAATCGCGAATGGTGCAGGAATGCGTTCATTATATCAGATTCCGCACTTGAACCGATGCGGTTTTAGGGTCATCGCTCGCACATGATATCTTCAGACTTTCTTCAGCTATTTCGGTTATGATGCTCAGCCTGAAAAAGGAATCGATTGAAACTTCAAATTCGAATGCTGTAGTCAATTAGTAATTTATAAAATCAATCTCATATGATTAGTAATTTAAGTCTCACAAACATTAAACAACTTTTTATCCAGCGCAATACGTGGACCGTGCAGAGTTTGGCTGGTTTAGTGGCTTTGTTTCTCTCGGTTTTTACCAACTGGGCTTTTTTGCAGCACGCCAAACAGGTGTATTACCCGCAGAACATCGGTTTTGTTATTGCCTTGATGGTGATGTTGTTTGCGTTGAATTATCTGCTCGTGTCCTTAATTAGCACGCGTTACACGGTGAAATTGTTGGGAGCATTGATTTTGATTCTCTCCGCAGTAGTGGCCTATCACATGGATACTTTTGATGTGGTAATTGATAAGGTGATGTTGCAGAATGTGGCCGAAACCCAAACCAGAGAGGTGCGCGATTTATTGACCTTTAAATTTGTCGGCTATGTGTTGCTTTTAGGTATATTGCCAGCATGGTGGTTGCTGAGACAAAAAGTTCAACGTACGGGATTAATGCGTGGGTTTTGGTCTAAACTCAAGGGTTTAGGCATTGCTTTATTGGTAATTGGGCTAATGGTTGGTATTTTTAATAAAGACATGGCTTCTTTCGTGCGCGAGCATAAAGCAGTGCGTTTCTATACCAATCCATTGACCTATCTGTATTCAGCGGGGCAATTTATCGCAAGTCGTTTTGCAGATCACACGACACATGTAGCAGCAATCGGAGCCGATGCTAAGGTTCCAGCCAATGATAAAGAGTTCGATTTGGTTATTTTGCTTGTGGGTGAAACCGCAAGGGCAGATCATTGGTCTTTGAATGGCTATCCGAAACTGACCAATCCTCTTTTATCGAAAGAACCCAACTTAGTCAGCTTTACCAATATTTCTTCGTGTGGCACCAGTACGGCGGTATCCGTGCCGTGTATGTTTACCAACTTTGGTCGAGATGGTTATAGCCAGAAGAAATTCAATAGCACTGAAAATGCACTGGATGTACTCAAACGCGCCGGTGTAGAGGTTCTTTGGCGTGATAATAACTCCAGTTCTAAAGGCGTAGCTGATCGTGTGACCTACCAAGACTATCAAACATCTAAACTCAATACGGTGTGTGATGCCGAAGAGTGCCGAGATGAAGGGATGTTGGTTGGTTTGCAGGAATACATCAATACTCATCCGAAAAAAGATATTTTGATTGTATTGCACACCATGGGCAGCCATGGCCCAGCCTATTACAAACGTTATCCGAAGCAATTTGAGCATTTCACACCGACTTGTCAGAATAATCAGCTCGAAAAATGCAGTCAGGACTCCATCAGCAATGCGTTTGATAACACCATTGTTTATTCGGACTATGTGATTGCCAAAACCATAGAGTTGCTCAAAGCGAATCAAGATAAATACGACACCAGTATGATCTATATGTCTGATCACGGGGAGTCCTTGGGTGAAAATGGCGTATACCTACACGGAATGCCTTATGCCATCGCGCCAAAAGTCCAGAAAAATCCCGCTACGGCCATTTGGGTTGGCAAGGGTTTTCATGGTGTGACGGTGGATAAGCTCAAACCTTTCGCGAATGAAGCTTTATCGCACGATAATTTATTCCATACCTTACTGGGTAGCTTTGAGGTTCAGTCCGAGGTGTATAAGCCACAACTGGATATCTTCCACATGGCGGGAGGGCATGGATCTTAAATCTAGAATTGGGTATCAAACTCTTGAAAAATCGCTATTTGCCCCTATTTCCTGCACAGTGATCGGTTTTAATTCATAATCTCATTGTTGAAGCGATTTTCAGTAGCGCGCGACAAATGAAACCGTTCTAAATTTCACAGACATTTTTATTGAGAGGATATGCCGTGAAACGAATTTTCCTGTTTTTGATGACCAATATTGCCGTGATGGTCGTGATCAGCGTGGTATTGAACCTGCTGAACCTCAACGGCGCTTTGTCCATGCGCAATGGCGATATGATGGGGTTGTTGGCTGCGTCGGCGGTGATCGGCTTTACCGGCTCGATTATTTCCCTGCTCATGTCAAAAACCATGGCAAAAATGTCCGTGGGCGCCCAGGTCATTGAACAACCAAGCAACGAAATGGAACAATGGCTGGTTGAAACGGTACGTCGTCAAGCCACCCAAGCCAATATCGGTATGCCAGAGGTAGCGATTTACGAATCACCCGATGTGAATGCCTTCGCTACAGGTGCAAGCAAAAACAGCTCCTTGGTGGCGGTTTCTACTGGTTTGCTGCGCAGCATGTCGCGTTCAGAAGCGGAAGCGGTTTTGGCGCATGAGGTTTCACACGTTGCGAACGGTGATATGGTGACTTTGACCCTGATTCAGGGCGTGGTTAACACCTTCGTATTCTTCTTCTCACGCATCATTGGTAACCTGATTGACCGCGTGGTGTTTAAAAACGAAGATGATGCACCGGGGCCGGCATACTTCATCACCAGCCTGATTGCGCAGATTTTCTTAGGCTTCTTGGCCACCATGATTGTCATGTGGTTCTCACGTCAACGTGAATACCGGGCGGATGCGGGTGGTGCGCATTTGTCTGGCCGTCAGAATATGATCGGCGCTTTAAAACGTTTGCAAGCGGTACACGAGCCCGAGCACACGCCGCAAAATATCCAAGCTTTGGGTATTTCAGGCAAACGCTCAGGTCTGATGCACTTGTTTATGAGTCACCCTCCGCTGGAAGAGCGCATTGCGCGTTTACAACAAGCGACCCAGTAAAATTGATGAAATTCATTTAAACCGCTGTTTTGACAGCGGTTTTTTATTTTACTTAATACAGTGCACTTTACAATTCTTAACCTAAAAACGATTACATTTGTACTACAATCCTCTAATTCAAAAGTTATATTTGATCGTTCATGTTGAGGAAGGTGTTCTATGAAATATATGATTAAACCCATTTTTGCCTTAAGCTCGATGTTGGCATTGGGTATGGTTCAGGCTGCGGATTCAGGTGCGAGCGCAGTACCTTCGGCAAGTGTGCCTGCCGGAGTGGGAGCACCGCCAACGATGGATGCACAATTGCCGATACACAAATCTGGTGTGTACAGTTTGGACTTTGATGCGAAAAATTATACGGTCAAAAGTATCAACGTAGCGGGTCAGGCGGTTCGATACCGTGCGTTTGAAAATATTGTTTATGTCATACATCCGGTGGATACGAAATACGAGCGCATGAATGTCTATGTGCCGCAAGCCTATTACGAGGGTAAAAATATTGGGCGCTACAATTTACAGAATGCACCGATATTCTTCCCGAACTCAGTCGGTGGCTATATGCCGGGCGATCCCGGCAGTCCGGGGATAGATAGGGCGGGCAATAGTGCAAATGCCATCGCCGTCGCTTTGTCCAAAGGCTACGTCGTTGCAGCGCCGGGCGCGCGTGGACGCACGACGAAAAATGAGGCGGGGCAATACACTGGCAAAGCACCCGCCGCAATCGTTGACCTTAAAGCTGCGGTGCGCTATCTGCGTTACAACGATAAAGTTATGCCGGGCGATGCGGAGAAAATTATTTCCAATGGCACGAGTGCGGGCGGCGCATTGTCGGCTTTGCTCGGCGCGAGCGGCAATCATCCCGATTATGAGCCGTATTTGCAAGCCATAGGCGCAGCCAAAACGCGTGATGATATTTTCGCCGTGTCCGCTTACTGCCCGATTCTCAATCTGGAGCATGCCGATGCGGCGTATGAGTGGCAGTTCAACGGTGTCAACGAATATAAAAAAATGGTCCTGTCACAAATGATTGACTGGCGCATGGAGCGCAAAGAAGTACAGGGCACATTGACGGCAGATCAGATCAAGGTTTCGGATGAACTCAAGGTTTTGTTCCCCAATTATCTCAATAGTCTCGGACTGAAAACACCGGATGGCAAACGTTTGATACTGGATGCGCAGGGTGAAGGCAGCTTTAAAGAATACGTCAAATCTCATGTGATCGCGTCGGCGCAAAACGTCTTGAATGCAGGTACGGACTTGTCTGCGCTTCAATGGCTGACCATCAAGGACGGTAAAGTCGTTGATGTGAACTTCAAACAATACATACAGTCCACTCTGCGTATGAAAACTCCACCGGCCTTTGACGCGCTGGATTTGAGCAGTGGTGAGAATGAATTATTCGGTGTAGCCGCCGTTGCCGCCAAGCATTTCACGCCTTATGCACTGAACAACAGCACGGCCAAAGGCGAAATGGCCGACGCTGAGTTGATCAAAATGATGAATCCAATGCACTATCTCGGTATGAAAAATACGAACCATACCCAGCATTGGCGCATTCGGCACGGGACGATAGACCGTGATACCTCACTCGCCATTCCGGTGATTTTGGCAACGAAATTGCAACAATCAGGCAAACAGGTGGACTTTGCGCTGCCGTGGAACCGTCCGCACAGCGGCGACTACGATTTGGATGAGCTGTTTGCGTGGGTGGAGAAGATCACCCGTTAATTGGTGGACAATAAAAAAACCGCTGCTAAATCTACAGCGGTTTTTTTATTGATTAGGATGGGTTAATCTGCATCCTTTGCGTTGGCATAAATCCATGCGTGTTCGCCGGACTTCAGCGTACCGAGTTTTCGGGTATAGGAGGCGACTTCATACAAATCCGCTTGCGATAATTCGTGCTCGGTGATTTCGAACACAGTACCCCATACTTCATCCGTGGACAGGTTGGTACGTATAAGCATAGGGTGGAACCGTTTGCCAGGCAAGGCTAATGCTTTTGGGTCAGTGATTTCAACTTCGCCAACGGTGTAGCCGACCAGCGCATCTTTTATACCATACAGCTCTCGTCCGAAAGTTTCGATTTGCACCTCGGTTTGTTGTAGCGTACCGTATGAAAAGAGTTTTTCCATTTGGTTTCTCCGACAATCAGTTTGTGTTCGGTGAAGCTATCTGATAAAGAGCGACGGTTTATTAACGCACCAGTTGTTTGCGTGTCAGTTGCGCCGTCTCATAGGCTGTACCGCCGTTCACCACATTGGTATAACCCATTTGCATTAGTGCAGTGCGTGCGTAAGCCGAACGCATACCTGAAGCGCAGTATAAGATAATTGTGCGATCTTTATCCTTGAGTGCGTCCACTGAAGTAACGGTTTGTGGTGAAATGGCTTCCACCGGCAGATTCAATGCATCTTCAACGTGTCCCATGCCAAACTCAGCCGGAGAGCGCACGTCAATCACCAGTGTATCTGTAGGCAGCTCGGTCGATGGCGTGCCGCGCATTTGCGCTTTGAGCTGTTCAAAAACGTTCATATCAGTCTTTCTTCACTTCAATATTGGCTTGCACATTGCGCAGACGGATGTGCAGTTCGCGCAATTGTTTTTCATCAACTGGTGAAGGCGCTTGCGTGAGCAAACATTGCGCACGCTGGGTTTTCGGGAACGCAATCACGTCGCGAATAGAGTCGGCGCCAGCCATCATGGTAACGATGCGATCCAAACCAAAGGCGATACCGCCGTGCGGTGGCGCGCCGTATTGCAGTGCGTCGAGCAGGAAGCCGAATTTGGCTTGTGCTTCTTCCGCGTCGATGTTCAAAGCGCGGAAGACTTTGCTTTGTACTTCTTCGCGGTAGATACGCACCGAGCCGCCGCCGATTTCCCAGCCGTTCAGTACCATGTCGTAGGCTTTGGCCAAACATTTGCCCGGATCGGTAGCGAGGAAATCTTCGTGTCCGTCTTTGGGTGAAGTGAACGGGTGGTGGCAGGCAACCCAGCGTTTGGCTTCGTCGTCGTATTCAAACATCGGGAAGTCAACCACCCACAGCGGTTTCCAGTCTTTGGAAGCCAAGCCTTTTTCGTGGCCGATTTTGATACGCAGGGCGCCAATGGCGTCGTTCACCACTTTTGCGCGATCCGCGCCAAAGAAGATGATGTCGCCGTTTTGCGCGCCGGAGCGTTCCAAAATCGCTTGCAATGCGTCATCACCAATGTTTTTCACGATCGGTGATTGCAGACCATCACGACCAGCAGCGAGGTCGTTGACCTTAATGTAGGCCAGCCCTTTGGCACCGTAGATGCCGACGAATTGAGTGTACGCATCAATTTCAGAGCGGGAGATTTCCGCGCCATTAGGTACGCGCAGTGCCACGACACGGCCGTCTTCGAGGTTCGCCGCTGAGTTGAATACTTTGAAATCCACAGTTTTCATTACGTCGGTCAACTCGGTAAATTGCAGCGGTACGCGCAAGTCCGGTTTGTCCGAGCCGTACAGGTGCATTGCATCCGCATAGCTCATCACTGGGAATTGTTCGGCCAGATCAACGTCCAGCACTTCTTTGAAGACGCCGCGAATCATATTTTCAAACAATGCGCGGATGTCTTGCTCGGTCATGAATGAGGTTTCAATGTCGACCTGAGTGAACTCAGGCTGACGATCGGCGCGCAAGTCTTCGTCACGGAAACATTTGACGATCTGGTAGTAGCGATCGTAACCCGCGACCATCAACATCTGTTTAAACAGTTGGGGTGATTGCGGCAGAGCGAAAAATTGGCCGTCATGCACGCGAGACGGCACGAGATAGTCGCGCGCGCCTTCCGGTGTGGATTTGGTCAACATCGGGGTTTCGATGTCGATGAAGTCGTTCGCGTCCAAGAATTTGCGAATCGCCATTGCGGTGCGGTAGCGCAGGCGCAGATTGTGCTGCATTTGTGGGCGACGCAGATCGAGTACGCGGTGAGTCAGACGGGTGGTTTCCGACAGGTTTTCTTCGTCCAGCTGAAACGGAGGTGTGACCGATGGGTTGAGAATTTCCAGTTCTTTGCAGACCACTTCGATTTCGCCGGTCGCCAGTTTCGGGTTGACCAATGACGCATCGCGCAATACCACGCGGCCAGTGATTTTCACGCAGAATTCGTTGCGCAAAGAAGAGGCCAGTTCAAACATAGCGGCATCATCTGGGTTACATACCACTTGAACCAAGCCTTCTTTGTCACGTACATCCAAGAAAATCACACCGCCGTGATCACGGCGACGGTTAATCCAGCCGCAGAGGGTAACAGTTTGTTCAACGAGTTCACGGTTCAGTTGACCGCAAAAGTGACTGCGCATGCTCATGGTGAAAATCTTTCTATAGTTTCAAAAATAAGGTTATTTGATATTCAATATGGGTTATTGAGGGGTTACATCTGAATCAGAGTTGTATTCGTGGTTGCTTGTTGCGCGAGATTCTTTGGAAGATGAATCTGTGTCAGTGATATTTTTAGCCAGACGTTTGTCCAATTTTTTGGACTGTTTTTCATCTGGATCAACAACGCCCATCGAAATGATATATTTGAGTGCCTCATCCACACTCATGTCCAGCTCAACCACTTCAGAACGCTTCATAATTAAAAAGAATCCTGAGGTGGGGTTGGGGGTGGTTGGAATATAAACACTAATGCATTCTTCTGGTAAATTTTGAGCCACTTGACCCGATGGTGTACCGGTTTGGAATGCGACCGTCCATACGCCTTCACGTGGATATTGCACCAATAGTGCTTTTCGAAATGCCTGTCCACTACTTGAGAATAGCGTGTCAGAAACTTGCTTGACACTGCCGTAAACGTTTTTAATGATTGGGATTCGGGATAGCCCCGAATCCATGACGCGCAAAAACCATTGACCTAAAAAATTGGCTGCCATCATTCCTGTGAAAAATAGCAGGAGAACCACCAAGATCACCCCCAGACCAGGAATATCTTTGACTCGGGTGAATTCTTCGGCCAGAGGCATTGGCAAAAATGCAGCAATCGTGTCAATGACACTTACAAAAATCCCTTGCAAAATCCCCATACCCCAAGCAATCACCGCAATGGTGATAATAACAGGCACCCAGACCAATATGCCGGTGACCAGATATTTGCGAATTTTTGCGCTGGTAAGCTCAAATTTCATGAGGGTAGTCTGTCAATAGGTTTTACAAAAAAGTTGAGTCGTTCTAACTGGATTTCAATTATACGTTGGCACATTGGGAAGCACACGCAGGCAGCGATGAGTCATTGGTTTTTGCTTCGTTGACAGCAGGGCACCAGCCGGCAAAGTCTGTTGCATACCAGCCAGAACCTTTAAGCTGAAAACCAGCTGCAGTAATTTGTTTGCTGAATGTTTCTTGTGTACACGCCGGACAAGTGGTCAACACCGGATCGCTCCTTTTTTGCAATACATCCTGCTGGTGCCCACATTCTTGGCAACGATAAGCATAAATTGGCATGTCCGTAATTCCTCTTTGTTCAGTATTTTAGCTTGAAACACAAATACCAGATCTATTCGTCAGGTTTATTGCTGCAGTTAAGAAGTTAATCAGCACCACTAATGTAATTGACGGTTCGATGCGATAAAGCACCCAGCATTATACGGGTAAAGCGTATTTTTGACAACGCGCTTACCAAGGTAACGAATTGAATTATTTAATGTTTATGCGGTAGGTGATGATGAAGAGGGTGCTTGCATGGAAACGCTACCCTGATAAATCGCACCCGGCTCAACCTGCAAAATTTGTGCCTCAATATTGCCGTAAATTTGAGCTGTGTGTTTGAGCTGTAATTGACGTGCAGTGATATTGCCATCCAGACGACCCAATACAATTAGATCCGCGCAAGTAATATCGCCTTGCACATGGCTTTTTTCGCCCATGACGACGCTGCCTTCGATGGTTAAATTGCCTTGGATTGAGCCATCAATCTTGATCGAATTTTTGGCTGTGATATTGCCTTGAATCAGACAGCCTTCGCCAATGAGCGTGCTGATGTTGTCGTTACTGATGCTTAAATCTGCTGTTTTTTTATTATTAAACATGATGGGTGAGGTTAATTTAGTTGTCTGTTTTATTGTGCGGAAACCACTAAAAACTGTTCAGGATCGATGGGAGTCCCGTCTTTGCGAATTTCATAATGCAGGTGAGGGCCTGTTGATCGACCTGTTGAGCCGACTTTACCAATAATGTCGCCCGCATTGACTGTCTGGCCGTTTTTAACATCAATCGCCGATAGATGGGCAAACATGATCTCGTAGCCACTTTGCAGGCTGATTCGAACAATGTTTCCATAACCATTTTGAACACCTGCGAAATTCACCACACCCGTCGCTGTTGATTTAACCGGATCGCCTATTTCGCCACGAAAATCCAGTCCGGGATGACTTTCCGCCCCTGCGCCAGAAAAAGGATTGGCGCGAGAACCAAAAGTTGAGCTGATTTCACTTGAAACGGGTGCCCCCAAAGGCGTGGCCTTAAGTGCTGCCAGCAGATTTTGAGTATTTTGAGCGTACGCGCCCATAAACGGCATAGGCGCTGATACCTTTAGTGCGACAGGGCCGCCTGCCGCATCATTCGGCTTTCCCAATTCTTCACCTTTTTTCGGTGGAGTTGTATACGCGCCACGCTCTTGTAAATAGTTTTGTAGCTCCAAAACGGCTTTTTCTGATTTTTTCAATTCGCTCAATTTGGCATTTACCTCTGCCGAAGTGAAATTTTTCAAATCGGTAACTTCTTGCTTGAGCTCTGCATTTTGTTGGGCGGTAGTGTGATTTTTGTACAGAGTGGTAACCAAGGCAACACTTAATCCTAATGTGGCGATACTCAAACCCAATACCGTTGGTTTGATATAGCGCAACAGCTTGGTATTCATCTGCACGGTTTTGGTTTGATCTTCTTCAATGATCAATACCGTTGAGCGGTTTTTAGAATTCATCGGAATGCCCTATGCGAAACAAATTCATCGATTGTTGTGTTGTCTCTTGTAATATAAAAATGATGTTAAAGGAATTATAATCGCTTGGATTTTATGACATTTTTATCAAAATGGCTGTAAATTTTTGTAAAGAGCAATCATGTAAAAAATCAGGATAAAAATAAAAACCATTTAACAATATATGGTTAAATGGTTTTTTTTAAGTTTATTATTCGATTTGAATGTTGATTACTTACCACTGCGCATCATCATATCGAAAAATTCTGCATTGTTTTTGGTTTGACGCATTTTATCCAAAATGAATTCCATGGCAGCAATATCATCCATGTCATAAAGGAATTTACGCAGAATCCAAACCTTTTGCAGTACATCGGGTTTGAGCAATAATTCTTCGCGTCGAGTGCCCGAGCGGTTCAGAGAAATGGTTGGGTATACCCGTTTTTCTGACATCTTGCGATCCAGTAGTAACTCCATATTGCCTGTACCTTTGAATTCTTCAAAAATCACCTCATCCATACGTGAGCCGGTATCAATCAATGCCGTGGCGATGATGGTCAGTGAGCCACCTTCTTCGATATTACGTGCGGCACCGAAGAAGCGTTTCGGGCGTTGCAGGGCATTGGCGTCAACACCGCCGGTCAGAACTTTGCCTGATGATGGAATGACGTTGTTATACGCACGTGCCAGTCGGGTGATGGAGTCGAGCAAAATCACCACATCTTTTCCGGTTTCGGCCAGACGCTTGGCTTTTTCAATCACCATTTCTGCAACCTGCACGTGACGAGTCGCAGGTTCGTCAAAGGTGGAGGCGACGACTTCACCGCGAACGGAACGTTGCATCTCGGTTACTTCCTCTGGGCGCTCGTCAATCAGTAGCACAAATAAACTGATATCAGGGCGGTTGCCCGTGATGGCGTGTGCAATGTTTTGCAGCATCACGGTTTTACCCGATTTAGGTTGTGCCACGATCAGACCACGTTGACCTAAGCCAATCGGCGCGATTAAATCAATAATACGACCAGTGATGTTTTCCTCTGCGCGGATATCACGTTCTAAAGGTAGCAGTTTATTCGGGTGAATCGCAGTCAAGTTTTCAAACATGATGCGATGTTTGGTGTGCTCAGGTGGCAAGCCGTTGACTTTGTCCACTTTAACCAAGGCGAAATAGCGCTCATTGTCTTTTGGCGTGCGCACCTCACCCTCAATGGTGTCGCCGGTATGTAGATTGAAACGACGAATTTGCGCCGGAGAAATGTAAATATCGTCCGTGCTGGCTAAATATGAGGTGTCGGGTGAGCGCAAAAAGCCAAAACCGTCTGGAAGTACTTCAAGGGTGCCGTCACCGAATACGGACTCGCCGGCTTTGGCGCGGCGTTTCAAGATAGCGAACATCAGCTCCTGTTTGCGCAGGCGGCTGGCGTTTTCGATGCCCATTTCTAAAGCGGTATCGACCAGAGATTTAATGGGTAATGATTTGAGTTCGTTTAAGTGCATGGCTTTAATTAAGTATAGAAAATTGCGTGGAAGTAGCACTCATCAGTGAGGCAATGTGCAACGTGTGGTTTTTAGCTGGAGTTGATTGGTGAGAATCAGTGATGTTTAATGATAATCAATGATGTGTTCAGGCGTGGGCGCTAATAGTTTGTGTGCTGAGCGCGTGTCAATGCTGGATGGGTTGGGGAGCGTTGTCGCCTGTTGGTGGTGAATTTGCGTTGAGCAATAATCAATCGAAGCGAATTATGCCGATTTGAGCGTGCTTTGTCAAATCGGCATGGTGTAACTAATTAGATGTGGCTGTCGATGAATGCGGCCAATTGTGATTTGCTGGCTGCGCCGACTTTAGTGCCCATCAAGGTACCATTTTTGAACAACAGCAGAGTTGGAATACCACGAATGCCAAATTTTGCTGGCGATTCTTGGTTTTCGTCCACGTTGACTTTAACAATGCTGAGTTTGTCGCCGTAGTCTGCTGCCAATTCATCCAAGATCGGGGCGATCATGCGGCAAGGACCGCACCAAGAGGCCCAAAAGTCGACCAGTACAGGTACAGATGATTGCAAAACATCGGCGTCAAAAGAGGCGTCGGTAACTTGTTTGAGTGAGCTCATGGTTTTATCCTTGTGTTCAATATTCAGTTGGTTGATCAGTATTCTCGTCGAAAGTAATTCTCGGATGAATGCTAAATTGGGCGCAAAATGCTTATTTCAAGTGCACACATTTTAAACTGTTTTATTAAAACGTGTTGGTTTTGCAATCATTCGGCTTATTTGTTTAAACGATATTCAATGCGACGATTTTTCAAACGGCCGGTTTCGGTATCGTTACTTGCTACAGGCACGGATGAACCATAGCCTTTGGCGGTGATCAAATCGGCGGGAACCTCTTGTTTGATCAAAAAGTCACGAACCGCTTTGGCGCGCATTTCAGAGAGCTTAACGTTATTGGCTTCGTTACCAACGTTATCTGCGTGGCCGGCGACTTCAAACCCCACTTTTTTATCCTTGAGTAAAACCGCTGCTTTTTTCAAGATAGCTTGGTTTTCTACTGGAATTTGTGCTGAACCACTGGCGAAATTAATGATTTGCAAATTCATCGCATCCAAAATGGCTTGGGCATCGGAGTTAACTGAGAGGCTGTCTAACGATGAAAGCGCATTGGTATTGGCGGTTTTTACATTCCCTGCAATGTCGAGGGCTTTAATGGTAGTGCCTTCGCCGACGAATTCAGTCAAGCTATCTTTGAGAGAGATGGCGGTACCGGATAAGGTCAATGTGTCGCCGTTAGCTGTCAATTCTGCGCCGGGTAACTTGAAAAAACCAAAGAAGCCTTTGATCTTGTCCAGCCATTTGGCGGGTTTGAGCTTGTCGTTGACAGTCAAATTGTTGGTATAGTGCCCATCTCCGAAGGTTGCACGTAATTCGTTATCAATGCTCATCTTGATGGCTTCACTCGGAACGCTGCCGTTGAGCGTGAAGTGATTTTGTGCATTTGATGCAGTCAAGCTCATAGGCGCGAGCGCAATGCTTGGTGCTTTTGGCTGCGCTGGTGCTTGAGTTTTTACAACGGGTTTAGGTACCGGAATGGCATGATTGAGGTTTGTTCCGCCTTGCAGCAGCAACCACACGAGCAGGGCGCTAACGGCCGCGCCAGTATACTGGGCAATGGTTGGAATATCTCCGATTAAATTATGAACAACGGATTTTTTAGTATTAGAAGTATTGTTTTGGCTCATGATCAGGCTCTTTGTGGTTGCAGGGCTCAAGACGAGTTGAGAAATACGGTTATAAGTTACTTTTATTAGTTTAACCGATGTGTGGATTATTTGGGTGCGAAAATCAATAGGAATGGTTTAGCGTGTGAAGCAAAAATATAGCTGATGAGTGAGGTCAAATTTATTTTTAATTTTAAGTCATATATAAGACACAAGAGTAAAAAAATCAGCTAAACTCTCGCCTAACTCAATCTAGGATCAATCAGAAAATTATTCGAGTGACCTGTTTTTGGTCAGCTTGATGTAGGGTTTTTGATGCTAAAATATTTGGGTTCTCAATCATCCGCAGAGTGAATGAATGACATTGGGCATGAAGGCATTCTGATTTTCTGGTTATTGGGCTTTTTTATCTTTTTACAAAGGACTCAACATGTTAAAAGCTTATCGTGAACACGTTGCCGAGCGCGCCGCGTTGGGCATTCCTCCTCTCCCTTTGTCTGCTCAGCAAACTGCTGATTTGATCGAATTGCTGAAAAACCCACCGGCAGGTGAAGAAGCGTTTTTGGTCGATTTGCTGACCAATCGCGTCCCAGCGGGCGTGGACGATGCAGCGCGCGTGAAAGCGAGCTATCTGTCTGCGGTGGCGCATGGCGACGAAAAATGTGCTTTGATCTCTGCGGAAAAAGCAACTGAATTGCTCGGTACCATGCTGGGTGGTTACAACGTTGCACCATTGGTTGATTTGTTGGACAACGCCGCTGTAGGCACGATTGCTGCGGACGCATTGAAAAAAACCCTATTGGTATTCGACCAATTTCACGACGTGAAAGAAAAAGCCGACAAAGGCAATGCGAACGCTAAAGCGGTATTGCAAAGCTGGGCCGATGCCGAATGGTTCACTTCACGTCCAGAAGTACCTGAAAGCTTGACCATCACTGTATTCAAAGTCTCGGGCGAAACCAACACCGACGACTTGTCGCCAGCGCCAGACGCATGGAGCCGTCCAGACATTCCGCAACACGCTTTGGCGATGTTGAAAAATAAACGCGATGGCATCGAGCCTGAAGAAGACGGCAAACGCGGTCCTGTGAAATTCCTCGAAGATTTGCGCGCCAAAGGTAATCTGGTCGCCTACGTTGGTGACGTGGTCGGTACGGGTTCTTCACGCAAATCAGCGACCAACTCTGTATTGTGGTTCACTGGCGAAGACGTGCCGTTCGTACCGAACAAACGTTTCGGTGGCGTGTGCTTGGGTGGCAAAATTGCGCCTATTTTCTACAATACCATGGAAGATGCTGGCGCAATGCCAATCGAATTGGATGTGTCGAAAATGGATATGGGCGATGTAGTAGAACTGCGTCCATACGATGGTAAAGCACTGAAAAATGGTGAAGTCATCGCTGAATTCAAAGTGAAATCCGATGTATTGTTCGACGAAGTACGCGCAGGTGGCCGTATTCCATTGATCATCGGTCGTGGCTTGACTGCGAAAGCGCGTGAAGCATTGGGCTTGCCAGTATCTACTTTGTTCCGTTTGCCAACCAATCCGGCGGACAACGGCAAAGGTTTCTCTCTGGCACAAAAAATGGTTGGTCGTGCCTGTGGTTTGCCAGACGGTCAAGGTATCCGTCCGGGCACTTACTGCGAACCGAAAATGACCACGGTCGGCTCACAAGACACCACCGGCCCTATGACCCGTGATGAGTTGAAAGACTTGGCGTGCTTGGGTTTCTCCGCTGATATGGTGATGCAATCGTTCTGCCACACGGCGGCCTATCCAAAACCAGTCGACGTGAAAATGCACCACGAATTGCCAGACTTTATCAGCACACGCGGTGGTGTGGCTCTGCGTCCGGGCGATGGCGTGATCCACTCATGGTTGAACCGTTTGCTGTTGCCAGACACAGTCGGTACTGGCGGTGACTCACATACCCGTTTCCCAATCGGTATTTCATTCCCAGCCGGTTCTGGCTTGGTGGCGTTTGCCGCGGCAACGGGCGTAATGCCGTTGGATATGCCTGAATCGGTATTGGTTCGTTTTAAAGGCACGATGAACCCAGGCGTGACTTTGCGTGACTTGGTGAATGCGATTCCTTTGTACGCGATCAAACAAGGCCTGTTGACCGTGGCCAAACAAGGCAAGAAAAATATCTTCTCCGGTCGCATCCTCGAAATCGAAGGCTTGCCTGATCTGAAAGTGGAGCAAGCATTTGAATTGTCTGACTCGGCAGCAGAGCGCTCTGCTGCGGCGTGCTCGGTACACTTGAACAAAGAACCGATCA
>CAYZVI010000002.1:0-36543 GCA_964481695.1 uncultured Hydromonas sp.
ATACGAAGCTCAGCCATTCGTCGCTGTAACGCCAATGAACGCTGTCGTTTCATCGATCGGTTTGTTGTCTGAGCGTTTGCCTGCAAACGCGAGTTTCAAACCGACCTAATATATAGCGTTCATTGCTTTGCGTTACTGCGAACTTGACCTTTTTAGCTCCGACCCGCTTCGCTTAACTTTTGCTTCGCAAAAATTAGTCTTCACTGAAACTTTGTTTTGGTTACTTTTTGTGTCAAGACAAAAAGTAACCGCCCCGCGGCGGAGAGCGCAATACCCAACAAGACTCCTAAACCCGCGATTCGCTACGCTCATGGCGGGCTACGCGCTTTCTCTTTGAGTAACCTTCACATCTTTACCCTCTCGTGACATTAACTCAGCAAACTTAACCCAAGACAAGCGTTTTTTATTGACAGAGTTTCCCGATGGAACCCATTCAATATTGCCTTTGCTAATCAAAACGGTTCCCAATTTTTTCCCGTCTTTTTTACTTCTACAGAAACATCCTTATGCAAGACAAATTTAGTTGCTATATCCATCACCACTTCATGAGCCATGTTTATTCTCCTATTTAAAATTAAGCGTTGCCAAACACCTCACCCAACACCTTCACACCCACGCGAATTTTCTCTTCCGGCACGGTCACAAACGCGAGTCGCAGGGTATTGCGCACCGGTTCGTTGGCGTAGAACGGCGTGCCCGGGACGTAGGCGACATTGCGCGCTAAGGCTTTTTTCAGCATTTCCTCAGAGTCCATGTTTTCCGGCAATTCGAGCCAGAGGAACATCCCGCCCGCCGGTTGATTCCATTTCACACCCGCCGGCATATTCTCGTCCAGCGCACCGAGCATGGCTTGCGCCTGTGCATGGTACAGGGTGCGGATGGTCGGAATGTGTTCGTTCAGGAAGCCGTCTTTGACCACTTCGTACACGGCGCGTTGGGTCAGTGTAGCGGTGTGCAGGTCGGTCGCTTGTTTGACTTGTTCAAACTTGCGCGCGATTTCTTCTGGCGCAACGATGTAGCCCAAACGCAGCCCCGGCGCAAGAATTTTGGAGAACGAGCCCATCTGGATCACGCGCTCGGGCATACGCGAGAGCAGTGATGGCGGCGGCGCGCTGGTGTACCACAGTTCGCCATAGGGATCGTCCTCGATCACCAGCAGATTGAGTTCACGCGCTTTATTGACCAATGCTTGGCGGCGCGCTTCGGTCATCAGGCGACCGGTCGGATTTTGGAAATTCGGCAAGGCGTAGAGGAATTTGGCTCCGGCGGCTTGCTCTGTGGTGATTTGCTCAGCATCCAAGCCGTCCGCATCCGAGGCGAGAGAAACGTATTTCGGGAAGAATAAGTCGAAAGCTTGTAATGCACCCAGATAGGTCGGCGCTTCGACCAACACTTTATCACCTTCATTGATAAACACTTTGCCGATCAAGTCCAACGCCTGCTGCGAGCCGGACACAATGATGACCTGCTCGGGTGTGATGCTGGCGCCGTTCACGGATTTTTGTGCGGCTACCCATTCACGTAGCGGCGCATAGCCGTCGGTGGTGGAGTATTGCAAAGCGGCTTGCGGCGCATCGGTCATAACTTTTTCAAATGCGGCTTTGAGTTGCGGTACGGGGAAACTCACATCCGATGGCAAGCCGCCGGCAAAAGAAATCACCTCTGGGCGACCAGTAACTTTGAGAATTTCACGAATGACCGAGCTTTTGATGGCAGTGGCACGTTTGGAAAATAGATTTTGAAATGACATGATGACACCTTTAGTAATAATTCAGCGACAACTATAAAAATATGTATCCGAGATACGACGCTACTTTAAATCACAAAAACAGTACAGTACCGATACAATTTTAAAAACACAGCATAAACTGTATCGTTACGCGTGGCGGTACGGCTAGAATAATTTGCTTGCTTCGGATTCGACCTTCGTTATATCCCCCACGTCCGAATCATCTGCCAGCCCCAACATTTTTGCCGCACTATCGCTTTCGATTTGCTCAACTTTGCTCAGTGCGCGATTCATCACGCGTGTGCGGGTTTCGGCTCTGCTGATTTCTGAGGCGGCTTGATCGAGTTTCTGTTTGGTTTTGGCAAGCACGTCGCCAAATTTGCCGAACTCGGTTTTAACCGCGCCGAGCACCTGCCAGACTTCGGAGGCGCGTTTTTCCATCGCCAGTGTGCGGAATCCCATGTGCAGGCTGTTGAGCAAAGCGGTCAGCGTCGTCGGCCCCGCGACCACAATGCGGTGCTCGCGTTGCAATTGATCAAGCAGCCCCGCCTCGCGCGCGACCTCAGCATACAGCCCTTCGGTCGGTAGGAACATGACGGCGAAATCAGTGGTGTATGGCGGCGCAACGTATTTTTCGTTGATGGTTTTGGCTTCTAATTTGATTTGGCGGAACAGGTCGTTACGCGCCTTGTCCAGCGCATCGGCATCCGCCGCATCCTGCGCCTCCTGCATGCGCTCGTACTGCTCTTTCGGGAATTTTGCATCGATCGGCAGCCAGACCACATCATCCGCCGATTCGCCACGCCCCGGCAGCTTGATGGCGAATTCGACCATGTCGTTGCTATTCGGTACGGTTTTGACATTCGCGGCGTAGCGATCCGGCGTGAAGATGTTTTCGAGCAAATTCGCCAGTTGCATCTCGCCCCATGTCCCACGAGATTTAACGTTGGTCAGCACACGTTTGAGATCGCCCACACCGACGGCGAGGTTTTGCATTTCACCCAGACCGCGATGCACTTGCTCCAGTCGGTCGGAGACTTGTTTGAACGATTCACCGAGGCGTTGCTCCAGCGTGGCGTGCAATTTTTCGTCCACGGTGACGCGCATTTCCTCAAGCTTTTTCGCGTTGTTTTGCTCGATGCTTTGCAGGCGCTGTTCCATGTTTTCGCGCATGTGGTTCATGCGGCGCTCGGTGGTGTCGTTGAGCTGTTGCAGCTGCTGCACCAGCTGCGTGGTGGTCTGTGTGAGTTGTTTGAGCAGGGTTTCGCGCGCGTTTTGCGACTCAAGGCTTTGATTTTCACGCACGGCTTTAAGCTCATCGCCCATCAGGCTTTGCACGCGAAACAGGTTTTGCCCCAGTTCCTCGCGCTGCTCGCGCGCCAGTACGCTGGCGTGCTCACGCATGGCGGACGTTTGCTGCGTACCCTGCTCGTAGGTTTTGTCAAAGCCATCATCAAGGCTCTGCGCGATTTGCCCAAGTTGCGCTCCGAGCTGCTGCCCGGCCTGCTGCTGCAAGATTTTCTGCTCCAGTAACTGCGCCCGCTGCTGTCCTGAGCGCGTGAAGACAAACACCACCAGCAGCAATACCAGCACCAGCAATGCGATCACCACGCCGAGCAAAATCGTGAATAGTTGTCCCTCCATCACGCGCCTTTCGCCAAAATCTGCACGCCGTACTTTTCGGATAGACGCTCAAACGTCGCCGTGAGATCGGGTGGTTTCACGCCCATCATCGGCATCTGCGGCTCACCCTCAACCGGATCGGGTTGATTACGCATCCATTCGGCGGTGTTGTAAAAAGAGTTGATGAGTTTTTGAAATAGGAACTCCGGCACATCGATTTCGCGCATCGCCTGCGCCATACACGCGACCCATTGATCACGCTCCACCGCACCGATTTTGAACGGTAAATGCCGCGCACGCAGACGCGGATGACCGTATTTTTCGATATACAGTTGTGGCCCGCCCAGCCAGCCGCTCAAAAAGAAAAACAACTTTTCGCGCGTCATATCGAGGCTCTCATGATGCGTGGCACGCAACTCGGCGTATTTCAGCTCGATTTCCATGAGGTCGTAAAAGCGCTCAACTAGCGCGTGTACGCGCGGCTCGCCACCGATCAGTTCATACGGTGTGGTGTTTGGGGAGGTATTTTGTGAATTAACTGCTTCGGTCATGGATTAGCTCTGTTATTGCCCTCATCTGGGGTTTTCATTTATGGATACTCGTGCGATTATAACGCTTTGCACCTGCTTTGCGCCTCTGTATGCGTCAATTCGCCACGAAAAATTCTTATGACCCACACCACCCCAACATCTGCTTTAGCCAATTTAACCGTGATTGACATGTCGCGCATCCTCGCAGGGCCATTTGCTGCGCAAAATCTCGCCGACATGGGTGCGAAGGTGCTGAAAATCGAGCATCCGAATGGCGACGACACGCGCAAATGGGGCCCGCCATTTGTAACGCGCGCAGATGGCTCGAAGGACGCGGCGTATTATTTCTGCGCCAATCGCAATAAAACCAATATCGCGCTGGATTTCACGCAGGCAGCCGATCGAGAGCGTCTATTGGCACTGATCAGAAACGCGGACATTTTGATTGAAAATTATAAGGTCGGCGGTTTGGCCAAATATGGTTTGGACTATGCGTCGATTTGCGCGATTAATCCGAGCATTATTTACTGCTCGATCACCGGTTTTGGCCAAAACGGCCCCTACAAAGATCGCCCGGGCTATGACGCACTGATTCAGGCGATGGGCGGGCTGATGAGCATCACCGGCGAGGCCGAGCAAGCCCCGCAAAAAGTCGGCGTCGCCGTCGTTGACCTGATGACCGCGATGTACGCCACGACCGCCATTTTAGCCGCGGTGAACCACCGTCATGTCACCGGTGAAGGTCAACACATCGACCTCGCACTGTTTGACGTGCAGGCGGCGATGCTCGCCAATCAAGCGGCCACCTACCTGCTCAGCGGGCAAGTACCGACACGCCAAGGCAGCGCCCACCCGTCTATCGCACCGTATCAACCGATGCGCGTGCAGGATGGCTTCGTCATGCTCGCGGTCGGTAACGACTCGCAGTTTACCCAGCTGTGTCAAGCCGCCGGATTACCCGAACTGGCTCAGGATGAACGATTTGCCACCAACGCTCAACGCACACGCAACCGAAAAGAGCTGGAATCGGTCTTAGAACCGGTGCTGCTACAAAAGACCCTCGATGAGTGGGTGGTGCTGGGCGAGCAAAATGGTTTTCCCTGTGGTCCGATCAATACCATAGACCGTGTATTGGCCGATCCACAGATTCGCGCACGTGATATGGTGGTTCGCACTGCCGAAGGTTTCAACTTGGTCGCCAATCCAATTCGTTTTTCCGCAACACCCATCATTGAATATCAAAGCCCACCTTCTATTCCAAAAAAGTGAATTAATTAACAACTAATCCTAAAAATGTTATAAATATAACAATCATTTTATAGCGATTTTGCGATGCTTTGTGCTAAGATAATCACGCCTTTCTATGGTCTTTTCTGTACATCACGGATCATAAAACCGCATGAAAAAATACTTCGAACACAATAAACTCATAGGAGTAGCAGCATGAATAAGAAGCACGTTTGGGCATTAGCAGCCATCACGGTTTTGACTTTAACCGCATGTGGCAAAGGTAACAGCGCAAAACCTGAAGGCAGCGCAGAAAAAGCAGCTGCAGGCGCCACCAGCCCTGCCATCGTCTTTGATAAAGGCGGCAAATTCGACAAATCATTCAATGAATCTGCCTACAACGGTGCAGAAGCATTTAAAAAAGAGACCGGTAAAAACTACATCGATATTCAGCTCAATGACGAAGCAGAACGCGAAGCCGTTTTGCGCAAATTGGCGCAACGCAATGCCGACCCGATCGTGACCGTCGGTTTCTCTGGCTCACCATCAGTTAAGAAAGTAGCCCCAGAGTTACCAAACAGCCATTTCGTGATTGTGGATGATGTCATTGAAGCAGCAAACGTTAAATCCATTACATTCCGTGAAGAAGAAGGCTCTTTCCTCGTCGGCGCATTGGCAGCGATGAAATCGCAATCTGGCTCAGTCGGCTTCGTGGGCGGTATGGACATCCCTGTGATTCGTCGCTTCTCATGCGGCTATCAACAAGGCGCCAAATACGTCAATCCTAACGTTAAATTCATCGAAAACATCGTTGGTACCACTGGCGAAGCATGGAACAATCCGACCAAAGGTGGTGAATTGGCACGTTCACAATTTGACCGTGGCGTAGACGTGATCTTCGCAGCAGCGGGCGCGACCGGTAACGGCGTGTACCAAGCAGCCAAAGACTCGAAAAAATACGCCATCGGTGTGGACAGCAACCAAAACTACCTGTTCCCGGGTACGATGTTGACCTCTATGGTCAAACGCGTGGACGTAGCGGTTAAAAATGCCTTTACCGAAGCCAGCCAAGGCAAATTCAAACCAGGCGCACAATCCATCGGTTTGGCTGAAGACGGTGTGGGCTGGGCAGATGACCAATACAACAAAGATTTGATTACTGCCGATATGCGTACCAAAGTGGATCAAATTAAAAAAGACATCATTGATGGCAAAATCAAAGTGGAAGCCACTTGTAAAAAATAACACCTGACTTTAGGCTCTGATCCACCGTGTTTGTCCATATCACAAATAAACCGACAAGCACGAGACAAAAAAGGAAAACGATGGTGTTCACGCACCATCGTTTTTTAAAAAATTACAGACAGCACATACTACACTGACCACACTGATTGTTTGGAGCACACCATGTCAGCACAAGCATCAACCAAGCCAAACACCGCAGCCCCCGCCATCGTGATGCGCGGCATCCAAAAGCACTTTGGACCGGTCTGGGCCAACCGTGACATTGACCTCACGGTGGACAAAGCCAGCATTCATGGCATCATCGGCGAGAATGGCGCAGGCAAATCCACGCTCATGTCCGTGCTATACGGATTCTACCAAGCAGATGAAGGCAGCATTGCCATAGAGGGCAAAGAAGTCAAAATCGCCAACAGTACCCAAGCCATCTCGCTGGGTATCGGTATGGTGCATCAGCACTTCATGCTGGTAGAACCACTTTCTGCGCTGGAAAACATCCTGCTCGGTGCTGAGGACTCATGGTCATTAGATGCCTCCAAAAACAAAGCGCGCGAAAAACTGAAAGTCATCTCCGAACGTTTTGGCCTCAGCGTACCGCTGGACGAACCGGTAGGCGAATTACCCGTTGGCGTGCAGCAACGCGTTGAAATTCTTAAAGCACTGTACCGTCAGGCGAACATCCTCATTCTGGACGAACCAACCGGTGTACTCACGCCGCAAGAAGCCGACCAGCTATTTGACGTCCTGCGCGACCTAAAAAGTCAGGGGGTCACCATCCTCATTATCACGCATAAACTGCGCGAAATCATGGACATCACCGATAATGTCTCGGTCATGCGTCAAGGCACCATGGTCGCCCACCGCAAAACCACAGAAACCAGTGCAGAAAAACTGGCCGAACTCATGGTCGGCCGCCCAGTGGCTAAAGAAGTAGAAAAACAAGCGGCCAACATCGGGCGAACCTGCCTATCTGCACGCGGTTTGAGCTACAAAGATGCCAAAGGTATCACCCGACTGGACAAAGTATCCCTCGAACTCAAAGCGGGTGAAATCATCGGGATTGCCGGCGTATCGGGCAACGGTCAAACCGAATTACTCAAAATCCTGTCCGGCGAAATTCGCGCTCATGGTGGCTCAATTCACCTGAGTGATGACATAGCCACAACCGAATACACCCCCAAAACTTACCCGGACCCAGCTAAGCTGCGTCAATTGGGTATTGGTCATGTCCCCGAAGATCGCTTAGGCCAAGGGTTACTGAAAAACTTCTCCATGCAGGAGTCGGCGATTTTGGGTTATGACCGTGAACCGCGTTTGGGTACGCGCTTTTCACTGATTCCGAAAAAGGTCAAAGCCATCACCTTGGAACTAATTCGCGCCTTTGATGTGCGCCCGAGTTTGCCTGAAATCCGCTCGGCCAATATGTCCGGCGGCAATCAGCAAAAACTCATCATAGCCCGTGAAATGGAGCATCATCCGAAAATTCTCCTGATTGGGCAACCGACGCGCGGTGTGGATGTGGGAGCGATTGAATTGATTTACAAAGAAATTATGAAAGCGCGTGATGCCGGTACTGCGATTTTGCTGGTATCGGTCGAACTGGACGAAATCCTCACGCTCGCGGACCGTATTTTGGTGATGAATCAAGGTCGCATTACCGGTGAACTGACGGCGGAACAAGCCGATCCACGCACCATCGGTATGCTGATGGCCAGCACCACGGCCATGAGCGCAGCCTAAGACGCACAGGTGACGAAAGATAGATATGAATACAAAAATAACAACTCCAGTCAAACCTGCGGAAAAAGCGGTCTTGCAGGAAAAAACCTTACCGATTTGGCTCACCGGCGGCTTGATTCCGCTGGTGCAATTAGTCATCGCCTTTGTGCTCGCCAGCCTGCTGGTGCTGCTCATTGGTGAAGCCCCGTTGCAAACCATGCGCGTGCTGTTCCAAGGTGCATTTGTCACACCGGGCGGCTTTGCTTTTACGCTGTACTACGCCACCTCGCTGATTTTCACCGGTTTGGCCGTGATGCTGGCTTTCCATGCCGGCTTGTTTAATATTGGCGGGGAAGGTCAGGCGTACTTTGCCGGCTTGGGCGTTGCGCTCGCGTGTCTGAGCATGGACTCGTTCCTACCTGCGCCGCTGATGTTCCTCGTCGCCATGCTCGCAGCCATGATTTTTGGTGCGGCTTGGGCGTACATTGCGGGCTTTTTACAGGCCAAACGCGGGGCGCACGTCGTGGTCACTACCATTATGCTCAACTACATCGTCGCGGCATTGATTAGTTACCTGATGGTGCGTTTTCTACGCTCGAATGACGGCTCAGTGGAAACGCGCAATTTTAATGCCGATGCTGTATTGCCTCGTTTCTCGCAATTATTCCCTGATTTTATGATCGACTCGCCGCTGAACTTTGCCTTCATCGTGGCGCTACTGGCGGCGGCGTGGACATGGTGGCTGATCTGGCGTTCACGTCTGGGTTATGAAATCCGTGTGGTTGGCCAGAATCAAAACGCAGCACAATACGCCGGTATTTCAGTGTCGAAAGTTATTATCATCACCATGATGATTTCGGGTGCATTGGCCGGATTGATGGCACTGAACGCGGTGTACGGCGCACAAGGTCGTTTGAGCTTAGGCTACACCGCCGGTGTCGGCTTCATGGGCATTGCCGTGGCGTTGATGGGACGCAATCATCCAGTCGGTGTGATTTTGTCTGCGATTTTGTTCGGTGCTTTGACTCAAGGTGGCTCAGAAATGCAGTTTGAAATGCCGCAAGTCAGCCGTGAGTTTAATGTGGTGATTCAAGGTCTGGTGATTTTCTTCGTTGCCGCTTTGGATGGTTTGATTCGTAAGCCAATTGAACGTTGGTATCAAAAAATGCGAGGTGCATGATGAGCTTGGATATTTCGATTACCCCAATCTTAGGTAGTGGTGTGCGCTACGCGGTGCCATTGGTGTTGGCTGCGATGGGCGGTCTGATGTCCGAACGCTCGGGCACGGTGGACATCGGTCTGGAAGGGAAAATGCTGATTGCCGCATTCGCCGCTGCGACCACCGCCGCCCTGCTCGGCGCGGATGGCAGCATCGCACCGTTGACTGTGATGATGCTGTCGGTTTTGGCCGCGATTGCCGCGAGTACCTTTTTCGCGATGTTGCATGGTTTTGCCACCATCAGCCAAAAAAGCGATCACACGATTTCCGGCCTGGCCATCAATATTTTGGCTTCGGGTTTGACCATGTTCTTGGGTCACGCGATTTTCAAACAAGGCGGCCAAACACCACTGCTGAACGATAATCTGCGTTTCACCCGCATTGTTCTGCCGGGCGCTGAAGCGATGAAGGACATTCCATTCATCGGCCCGTTTTACAATCAAGTGATTTCCGGCCACCATCTGCTCGCCTATGTCGCTGTGTTGGCGGTAGCGGCGACTTCGTTTATCCTATTCCGCACACGTTTGGGCTTGCACATCCGTGCGGTGGGTGAGGAGCCAAACGCCGTGGATACCGCCGGTTTGTCGGTCAATCGCTTGCGCTACACCGCCCTGCTGTGGACGGGTTTAATGTGCGGTCTGGCCGGCGTGACCTTGTCCATGGCGCAAAATGGCGGCTTCGTGCGTGAAATGAGCGCGGGCATGGGCTATATGGCGCTGGCTGCGGTGATCTTCGGTAAATGGCGCCCGTGGCAAACGCTGTTGGCATGTTTCCTATTTGGCTTATCCACCGCTTTGTCGGACGCCTTATCTGGCCGCACCATCGCTGGTGTGCAAGTACCATCGCAGTTCTTTAACGCCCTGCCGTACATCCTCACCGTGATTTTGCTGGCGGGCTTTGTCGGAAAATCCATTGCGCCAAAAGCCGTTGGCCGCCCGTATGTGAAAGAACGTTAATCGGAGGTTTGTATGATTATCAACTTCGGCTCGATCAATATTGACCACGTCTACCGCGTGCCGCATTTCGTCGCGCCCGGTGAAACTCTGGCCTCGACCGCGTACAGCAAAGGCTTGGGCGGCAAAGGATTCAACCAATCCATCGCCCTGCACCGCGCGGGCGCGCCGGTGCGCCACGTCGGCTGCATCGGTGCGGACGACGCAACGGCTGGCGCGTGGCTGCATACCCAGTTGACCCAACTGGGTTTGGATTTATCCGCTGTGCAAGCGGTCGAAACCGCCACCGGTCACGCTCTGATTCAGGTGAATAACGAGGGTGAAAATTGCATTTTGCTCTACCCGGGCGCGAATCACGAGCTGACCGAAGCACAGATCAACGCCGAGTTGAACCATGCGAACGCTGACTGGGTGCTGCTGCAAAACGAAACCAACGCCATCACCAGCATCATCGAACGCGCACACGCGGCGGGCAAAAAAGTCGTGTTCAACCCCGCGCCGTGCCGCGCCGAATTGGCGCAACTGCCCTTGCACAAACTGCACACCCTGATTGTCAACGAAATCGAAGCGCAGCAACTGAGCGGTGAACACCAGCTCGAAGCGGCGTTGAACAAACTCGCTACACTTTGTCCGAATATCATTCTGACCTTGGGCGGTGACGGCGTGCGCTACATCGGTGAGGCCGGTGCGCAATTCGTCGCGGCGAAAAAAGTCGAGGTCGTCGACACCACTGCCGCCGGCGACACCTTCATCGGCTACTATCTGGCGAGCATGGCGCAAGGGATGGACGTGCGCGCCGCGCTCGAGCGCGCCAGTGCAGCGGCAGCGATCACCGTCACCCGCTTGGGCGCGGTCAGCGCAATCCCGTTCGCCCACGAAATTAACTAAAACAAAAGGACACACATGACCTACAAAATGATTATCGACACCGACCCGGGCGTAGACGACGCACTGGCGATTGCCTACGCGGTCAACCACCCCGAGATCGAACTCGTTGGCCTGACCACCATTTTTGGCAACGTATCGGTGGATCAATCCACTGTGAACGCAGGCTATCTGCTCGATTTGCTCGAACACAAACACGTCCCCGTCGCCAAAGGCGCGAGCGTACCGCTCAAGCAAACGCCGCACAGCTTCCCCGATTTCGTACACGGCAAAAACGGCTTTGGCGACATCGCCGTCAGCTATCCGGCGGATTTTGAACCGCACGCATTGAGCGCGGCCGACTTCATCATCGAACAAATCAACCAAAATCCCGGTGAAATCGTGCTCGTACCGATTGGCCCCCTGACCAACATCGCGCTCGCCCTGCAAAAAGACCCGAGCATCGCGCATAAAGTCAAACAAGTCGTCATCATGGGCGGCGCGGCATTTGTCGAAGGCAACGTCTCACCCGCCGCCGAAGCCAACGTCTGGAACGACGCGCACGCCGGCCAAATCGTATTCTCCGCACCGTGGGACATCGTCATGGTGGGGCTGGACGTCACCTACCAAACCCTCATGACCATGGACGACATGGCGCGCGTCAAAACTGCCGCGCCGAAAACCGGTAGCTTCCTCTACGACATCTGCGCGCACTACGCTGATTTTTACCAAAATACAGCAGGCTTCTCCGGCTTCTCATTGCACGACCCCGCGACTCTGATGTACGTTACCAACCCTGAACTATTCAAAACCCAACAAGGTCAAATTGACGTGGTGGTCGATGCGGCGGGCTATGGCAAAACCTTCTTCGCACCGAAAGGCCGCACCTACGCCGAACCCTGCTGGTCCGAACGCGACAACGTGCATTTATGCGTTGAAGTCGATGCGGATGGCGTGCTCAAACTAATGGAAGAATATTTGTCCAAAGGGAAATAAACCTTTGTTATCCCAACAAAAAAGCGCGAGATTTCGCGCTTTTTTGCATCTATTAGGTCAATTTGAGTTGCTAATGGGGCGCGAGTTGAGCGGAACCCGCGCTGGGTTGGAGCGCACGATAGTGCGCGAAAACACGAGTGGGCGAAGCTGCGTAGCGGTTTCCGCTCGAACGATATGTTCGAGGGAGCATCGCGACCAAGAACATAGCGTTCATCAGCTCGCGCCCCATTCGCGGTCGCTACGCGACCGCGAACTATTGTTATGCGGCATTTTGCCAAATAACATTCTTTTAAATTGTCGCATAAAGCACTTATTTGTAAACATTTGTGCGTTCAATCTTATTGGCGAAACTGGTCAAAGTCAAGCCTTTCACCAGCCAGAATAATCAAAACAACCCAAACAACTCGATTGAGTGAGACAAAAACTGCACATATCAATCCATTTAAACATTCTGCTTCCTCGGCCTACCTCTCGCCGCTGGTCGCACTCTCCGTCCTGTTTCCAATTCAATTTGCGCCAGTAGCACATCATCACCCAACATCCAGCCCGTTTGCACCGCATTGGCCAAAGCCTTAATGATATTTTTCGTTAAATCTTGCTCAAGGAGCTGCGCGTAGCGCGTTTGCCGTTCAAACGGGGTGTTGCCCAGTTGCCAATATTGCGCATGTTCACGCAAAAAACTATGTGTATAGTGCCCTAAATGCTGCGCGCGACTGCTGTACTCGCTCAGACCATCGAGCCACACATAGGCTTGCAGCACATACGGTACGTCCTGAATATAGCCGGTGCGGTAGCGCCCTTCCCACAGCGTACCGGTGCGCTGGTATTGGCTGTTGACATAACGCACATAACGCCGTCCTAAATCCTGCATGAATTGCCCGAGTGCTTTGTCATTGCGTGCGGTAACGAGTAAATAGACACCTTTTTCGATTAGTGCATAGGCGTGAATATCCAACTCATATACCGGCGCAATCGTGCGCACGATGGACAGCCATTGCGTGTAATCAGCATCGTTGAAAAAAACTGCCGCGCCGTTGATACCGCGCACATGAACCAGCTGTGCGGTATTGGGAATGTAAACCCGAGCCATGCGTGCCATCGTTTTATCCTTTAATTCCTATGCTAACACGTTCGTGCCCTGCCAAATCGCGTACGGTTTGAATTTCTGTAAAACCTGCTTGATGTAGTAATTCGCGCACATCTGCACCTTGCTCAAAACCATGCTCCAGATAAATCCGCCCACCGTCATTTAAAAAACTGGGTGCGTTTGCAATGATGTGCCGATAGTGGCGCAATCCGTCTGCTTCGTCGCTCAACGCACCGCGCGGCTCAAAACGTAAATCGCCCTCTGCTAAATGCGCATCATCCTCTGCAATGTATGGCGGGTTGGACACAATAATATCGAATGATGCTGATGGCTCAGTCAATGCCGAAAACCAATCGCTGTGTAAGAGCTGGACGGTAGGCGCGTGGGTGTCTACGTTTTCTTGCGCAATTTTTAACGCCGCTGCTGACACATCGACCGCCCAGACATCCCAGATCAAGCGCTCGGCAGCGAGCGTTACCGCTATCGCACCGGAGCCAGTACCCAAGTCTAATACACGCAGCCTTTTTTGTTCTTGCTCAGCGTGATCCTGTAATACGGCATCAATGAGTATTTCAGTATCAGGACGTGGAATCAACACGCTCGGATTGACTGTAAACATCCGTCCGTAAAATTCGCGCTGACCCAATATATAGGCCATCGGTTCGCCATGAATGCGCCGATCCAACAGCGTGTTCCAATGCGTCAATTGAGTCTGCATCAATACCTCTGTATCACGGGTAATGAGCTGCACGCGTGATAATCCCGTGACATGCTGCATGAGCATGCGTGATTCCAAAATAGGTAAAGGAGATAAACGCAAGGCTTGGGCGATTTGAGTCATGATTTGAGTTTAGATGATTTATTGTGATTATCTCAAAAAAGCACGCACTTAGCGAAAACATTGCATGATGCAAAAAGGACGCTGACGCGTCCTTTCTGTATTTTCATGAGTGGCTCAATTATTTCGCCAAAGCCTGCCATGTCTCAACCACGGTGTCTGGATTCAGTGAGATAGATGAGATGCCTTCGTCCATCAACCATTGAGCAAAGTCGAGGTGATCCGAAGGACCTTGACCGCAGATGCCCACGTATTTACCCATGCGTTTGGCGGTGCTGATGGCACGATTGAGCATGAATTTGACCGCTGGATCACGTTCGTCAAAGTCTTTGGCAAGCAATTCCATGCCTGAGTCACGATCCAGACCGAGGGTTAATTGGGTCAGGTCATTCGAGCCAATGGAGAAGCCGTCAAAGATGTTGAGGAATTCTTCAGCGAGAATGGCGTTTGACGGCACTTCGCACATCATGATGACGCGCAGGCCGTTTTCGCCCTGCTTCAGACCTTGTTCGGCGAGCAGGTCAATCACCGCCTGACCTTGCGCGACGGTACGCACGAACGGAACCATGATTTCGACGTTGGTCAAGCCCATTTCGTCGCGCACGCGTTTGATCGCTTCGCACTCCATCGCAAACGCGGGTTTGAAGCCTTCGGAGATGTAGCGTGCCGCGCCACGGAAGCCGAGCATCGGATTTTCTTCGTCCGGCTCGTAGCGTGAGCCGCCGATGAGTTTTTTGTACTCGTTGGATTTGAAGTCGGACAGGCGCACGATCACGGGTTTTGGATAGAATGCCGCGCCGATGGTGGCGACGCCTTCGACCACTTTGTCCACATAGAACGCGCGCGGGCTGGCGTAGCCGCGTGCGACGGATTCAACGGCTTTTTTCAAATCCGGTGCGACATTGGGGTATTCTAAAATCGCGGTCGGATGCACGCCAATGTTATTGTTAATCACGAATTCCAAACGTGCCAAGCCTACGCCTGCGTTTGGTAATTGGCAGAAGTCGAATGCCAAGTGCGGATTGCCGACGTTCATCATGATTTTGGTACCGATTTGTGGCAATTCACCACGCATCACTTCGGAAACTTCCATTTCCAAAATGCCATCGTAGATTTTACCTTCGTCACCTTCGGCGCACGATACGGTCACCAATGCACCGTCTTTGAGTACTTGAGTGGCATTACCACAGCCTACGACCGCTGGTACACCCAACTCACGTGCGATAATCGCTGCGTGACAGGTACGGCCACCACGATTGGTTACAATCGCTGCCGCACGTTTCATGACCGGTTCCCAGTTCGGATCAGTCATGTCCGCTACGAGGATGTCGCCTGGTTGTACACGTTCCATTTCTGATGGATCCATGATCACACGTACCGCGCCAGTACCGATTTTTTGGCCAATCGCACGACCTGTGGTCAATACGGTTACGTTTTCTGTATTGGCTTTCAGAGCATAGCGTTGTTCCGCTTTGCCTTTTGCTTGGCTTTTAACGGTTTCAGGACGTGCCTGCAAAATGTAAATTTTGCCATCGCCACCGTCTTTACCCCACTCGATGTCCATTGGACGACCGTAGTGTTTTTCGATGATCACGGCGTATTTAGCCAACTCGGTCACGTCTTCATCGGTGATGGAGTAGCGGTTACGTGCTTCGAGCGGTACATCCACGGTTTTCACACGACCCTCTTCGCCCGGCTGAGTGAATTCCATTTTGATGAGTTTGGAACCCATAGAGCGGCGGATGATCGCTGGTTTGCCTTGAGCCAAGGTCGGTTTGAATGCGTAGAATTCGTCCGGATTCACCGCGCCTTGAACGACCGTTTCACCCAAGCCATAGCTGGAGGTAATGAATACGACTTGGTCAAAGCCCGATTCGGTATCCATCGTGAACATCACACCTGATGCGGCCAAATCCGAACGCACCATGCGCTGTACACCCGCAGACAAAGCCACTTCTGCGTGGGTAAAGCCTTTATGTACGCGATAAGCAATCGCGCGATCGTTGTACAAAGAAGCAAATACGTGTTTGATTTTGTCCAATACGTCTTCGATACCGGATACGTTCAAGTAGCTTTCTTGCTGACCGGCAAATGAGGCATCAGGCAAGTCTTCAGCAGTCGCCGATGAGCGCACGGCGAATGACAAACCCGCCGCATCGTTTTTAGTCAACTCAGCGAATTGCACGCGAATGTCCGCTTCCAATTGTGGTTGGAACGGCGCATTCACGACCCATGAGCGAATTTCGTCGCCTGCCTGCGCAAGTGCTTTAACGTCCTCGACATTCAGACCGTTTAAACGATCCGCAATGCGCTGCGTCAGATTATTGTGCTGCAAAAAATCACGGAATGCTTGGGCGGTGGTCGCAAAGCCAGTGGGTACGCGTACGCCCGCCCCAGCGAGCTGAGAAATCATCTCACCCAAAGAGGCGTTTTTACCGCCAACTGATTCAACATCCGTGTTCCGTAATTGTTCAAAAGGTTGAACATTGATAGTAGTTTGCATAGCAAGGTCTCCAAAAGAAAATAAGTTAAATTAACTGACAGAGCAAAACTACCACCTAATTTAACTTATTTTTTATCCTATTTCGCAGAATAATCTATTGCATTTTATAAATCCGTATTTCATACAATTTTTTTGTATTGTAACTCACGAATATTGTTTTGGGTGAAATTTAATATACCTTTTTGGCATAGTAAAATACTCAAAAAAATTGCTTTTACAGGTACAATTTAGCCATTATTTTTTAAGGATATCAATAATGGACAATAACTACGATCGCGACCTGATTGTCATTTCTGATGGCACCGGCATTACCGCAGAAACTTTTGCACAATCATTATTGGCTCAGTTTGACATTAAGACTAAAACACATCGTATCCCTTTTGTGGATGATATGGAAAAGGCTTACGGTGCGGTACAGAAAGTCAATGACTTTGCCAAACGCCGTAGTGAACCGCCGTTATTGTTCACCACCTTGGTTAATCAGGAACTCAGCGATTTTGTTAAAGCCAACGCCAAAGGTTTTCTGATTGACCTATTTGATACCTTCATTGGCCCTTTGGAAAAAGAGCTGCGCATGAAGTCCAACCACACCATCAACAACACCCATCACAACGCCGACTCAGAACGTTATCGTGAGCGTATCGAAGCGATTAACTACACACTGATGCATGATGATGGTCAAACCAATCACAATTTAGGTGATGCGGATGTGATTCTGGTCGCGGTGTCCCGTTGCGGCAAAACCCCTACCAGCCTCTATCTGGCGATGCAACACGGCATTAAGGCTGCAAACTATCCGCTCATCCCAGAAGATTTTGAACGCAACCGCCTTCCAAGTGGTTTGAACGGATTTCATCATAAAATGTTTGGTTTGTCGATTGATCCGCAGCGCCTATCTGAAATTCGCAATGAGCGTCGTCCGGGTAGCAAATATGCCTCGGTTGAAAACTGTCGTTATGAAGTGAGTGAAGCAGAACGCCTCATGCGCCGTCATAACGTCAAATGGCTCTCAACCACACACAAATCCATCGAAGAGATTGCTACCACCGTACTGCACGAACTCGAACTCGAAGATCGCTATTAACCCCCAACCTGTATCACCATGAAAATTGTTATTCAGCATCCTCATGCAATCAGTGACGAGACTGCACATGCGCTACTTTACTCATTTCCCGGATCTGCCGAACGTATCCATGAACGCGCTTGGGTAGTGCGTCACACCTTATTTACTGAAGCGCAAAAACGCACATTAACCGAGCAGGCTCATGCACAGCAGATTGATGTAGCTTGTCTCGAACGCGACGTCACTTGGGCAGATTTCAAAGTATTAGCCATGGATATGGACTCCACCCTAATCAACATCGAGTGCATTGATGAAATCGCTGATTTGGCCGGCAAAAAGGCCGAAGTCGCCAGCATTACCGAAGCCTCGATGCGTGGTGAAATCACCGACTTCAACGAAAGCCTGCGTCGCCGAATGGCCTTTTTCGCCGGAACACCCGCCGAACTACTGAATGACGTGTTGACACAACGCCTGCGCACCAATCCCGGCGCGAGCGAGTTAATAAAAGCCACCCAAGCACACGGCGTACAAACCGTACTGGTCTCCGGCGGCTTCACCTACTTTGCACAAGAAGTGCAACGCCAACTCGGTCTGGATCACATCCACGCCAACACACTGGAGATCAAAGATGGATTGCTCACAGGCGATGTCCTCGGTGAAATCGTTAATGGCGCGGTCAAGGCCCGTCTCGTGCGCGAGCATTGTGAACGCCTGCACATCACCGGCGATCAAGCCATCGCCATGGGCGACGGTGCAAATGACCTACCGATGATGTCCATCAGCGGGCTATCCGTCGCCTACCGCGCCAAACCTAAGGTGCAAGAACGCGCTATGATGAGCTTGAATTTTGTCGGGCTGGATGGATTGGCTGTGGTATTGAGTGCATAACCACGCACCATCATTCACCTATAAAAAAATAGGGCGCATATTGCGCCTTATAATCTTGCATTAACCCACAAGTTTATTTTTCGCCAAACCAATCCCATAATTTTTGGCTGGCTTTGGCTTTCACATCCTCATTGATGTAAGCTGAAGTCATGGCAATCGCTGCCGCCAACGCACCCAAATCATCGGTAAAACCGACCCACGGCGTAATATCAGGAATGGCATCCAGCGGT
This sequence comes from uncultured Hydromonas sp., assembly GCA_964481695.1. Taxonomy (GTDB): domain Bacteria; phylum Pseudomonadota; class Gammaproteobacteria; order Burkholderiales; family Burkholderiaceae; genus CTSOIL-112. Next base: position 18,712 of record CAYZVI010000002.1, read on the forward strand.
GAAATGAAATAGGCCAGCGCACCATAGATTGCGGTTTTGGCCCATTTCGGCGTTTCAGGGCGCTGCGCGGCATAATATAACCACAGCGCTTTCTCAATCACCTCGCGACCTGCGATAATGGCAAAGGATTTAACCTTGTCCCAAAAACTATTATCGCTGTATTCTGAGTATTCCATCCGTTGATCCTTTCGCAATCACGCCACCACAGTCAGTAGCTCAAACACGGTGCACACCACCGGCATGGTTTCAACGGGTACTCGCCCGATGCGTTGACAATCGCATGAGAAAAATGCCCAGCGCACCTCACGCCAATACGCCAGCCAAACCCAATTGAGCCAACTGATTCAGCAGCGTAGACATCTATGCTGGTTCAGGTTTTTTCCTAAAACCACGCAATAATGCTTTCACAAAACGCCATGAAAGATAAATTAAAATGACCGCAACGATGATAAAAAGAACCAAACCGAGCAAAAATGCCACTGGGTGATTGAGCAATGCCCACATACCTCCAGCAAATATAGCATCTTCACCGACCGAAGCCGCTATATTGCTAAACGGCTCCGGCGAGGTATTGATCGCAGCGCGCGTACCAGCCTTGGCAAAGTGTGTTCCTGCCGCCAGCGTACCGCCGAGTAAACCCATTGCCAATTGCATCGCCGCGCCTTGATCGCCCATCACCGCACCCGCCAACGCCACGCCGGCAGGAATGCGAATAAAGGTATGTATCGTGTCCCACACCGAGTCGAGCCAAGGAATCTTGTCCGCAAAAAATTCGGTCAGTAGCAAAACGCCCGAAATTCCGAGTATCCATGTGTTGCTCAACACATTCAAATCCCCCGGCAAAGTCACGCCAGCAAACCGATCCAGCGCACCGAGAATGAATACCAGCGCATACAGGCGCAAACCGCTCGCCCAGCCCAAACCCGCCGCCAGCGCCATGAGCGATGGCATATTCAGCGGAATCTGGCTCCAGTTGAGCAGCGGCTCCAAAGTGGTTTGTACTGAGTTTAGATCAATATTCATAGGACGAATCCAATTGTGTTAAAAGCAGACTGAGGATATTGTGCCACAAAACCGAGCATAGCTTGATATCAAGCATGAAAAATGGGAAGCCAAGGCTTCCCATTTTGACAATTTTTGACCATACAAATATTGATCAAATCTGCGCGCCAAAGTTCGGGTCGCGTCGATCAGCGTTACGCAAAGCCAAATCTTCGGCAGAGAGCTCCAGATCTTTACGCGATACACCGAACCACATCGCCAAAGCAGCCGCGACGAATACAGATGAGTAGATACCAAACACAATACCGATGGTCAACGCCAAAGCAAAATAGTGCAAGGTTGGACCACCGAAAATCAACATCGACAGCACCATCATTTCGGTAGAGCCGTGGGTGATGATGGTACGGCTCATGGTCGAGGTGATCGCATGGTTCAGCACCTGAGGCACGCTCATACCACGCGTGCGATTGTCGCGGAACACTTCACGAATCCGGTCGAAAATCACCACCGATTCGTTCACCGAATAGCCGAGAATCGCCAGCACCGCCGCGAGTACCGAGAGCGAGAACTCCCACTGGAAAAACGCGAAAAAGCCGAGAATAATCACCACGTCGTGCAAGTTTGCCAAAATCCCCGCTACCGCAAATTTCCACTCAAAGCGGAACGAAAGATAAATCACAATGCCCACGCAGACAAACAGCAAGGCCATCAAACCACTGGTTGCCAACTCGTGACCGATCTGCGGACCGACAAATTCGTTACGCTCCAGTTTCACATCCGGAGAAGCGGATTGCAAGGCTTTCATCACCTGCTGTGTTTGCTGCTCGCTGGTCACGTCTTTTTGCAGTGGCACTCGAATCAGCACTTTATCGGTCGCACCGAAATTCTGTACCTGCGCGTCCTTGTAGCCAATGCCTTCCAGGCTTTTACGAATGCTGTTCAAATCCGCCGGCTGGCTGTATTTGGTTTCCACCAAAGTACCGCCGGTAAATTCGATGGAGAAATGCAGACCTTTGGTGAACAGAAAGAACACCGCCAACAAAAAGGTAATCAATGAAATCGCATTGAAAACCAAGGCGTATTTCATGAAATTGATGTCTTTTTTAAATCGGAAAAATTCCATAATAAGCTTTCAAACCTGATCTTCGATAATTATTGTGCGGACTTGGATGCGTCGGCGTTCGGTTTCCACACTTGCCCAATTGAAATCGACTGCAAGCGTTGACGACGACCATACCACCAGTTCGCCAAACCACGTGAGAAGAACACAGCGGAGAACATCGAAGTGGCGATACCCAAACAGTGCACAATGGCGAAACCACGAATCGGCCCCGTACCGAAAATCAACAATGCCAGACCCGCAATCAAAGTCGTAATATTCGAGTCCAAAATCGTTGCAAACGCACGCTCATAGCCCAAATGAATCGCCATCGCCGGCGGCTGCCCCAACCTCAACTCCTCTCGAATCCGCTCGTTAATCAATACATTCGAGTCAATCGCCATACCGAGCGTGAGCGCCACTGCCGCAATCCCAGGCAAAGTCATGGTCACGCCAATCGCCGCCAAAATCCCTACCAGCAGCAACAAGTTCACACCCAGCGCCAATACGGAGAACATACCAAACACACGGTAGTAAATCAGCATAAAAACCGACACCGCCGCAAAACCATAAGCCAATGATTTCAAACCTTTTTTGATGTTCTCTTCACCCAATGATGGACCCACGGTGCTTTCCTGCGTGATGGTCATCGGTGCGGCCAAAGCACCCGAACGCAACAGCAATGCTAAGTCTTCGGCTTCTTGCAATGTGCGTGCGCCGGTAATTTGGAACGAGTCGCCAAATTCACCTTGAATAGTCGCCAGAGAAATCACTTCACCTTTGGTTTTACCGTCCGGCTGCTGTTCGTACATGATGATGCCCATGCGTTTACCCACGTTGTCATGGGTGGTTTGACGCATGATTTTGCCGCTTTCGGCATTCAGGTTAACGCCCACTTGTACACCACCGCTTTGGCTGTTCATCTCGCCACGTGCTTGCGTAAATGCATCGCCGGTAATCACGACTTGTTTTTTCAGGAGCGCTTTTTTACCGGGGTCACCGGCAATGTCAAATTCAACGCCGTTCAGCGGATTGGTGGTTTCTTCCAAACGCACTTCCAGCGTCGCGGTACGGCCAATCAGACTTTTTGCACGCGCCGGATCGCTCTCGCCGGGTAACTCAACCACGATGCGATCAAAACCTTGCTGCTGCACGATTGGCTCGGATGCGCCCATTGCGTTCACACGATTGTGCAGAATTTCGATGTTTTGTTTGATCGCTTGGGTTTTGACTTGATTGACCGCTTGTTCATTCAAACCAATGGTCAGGACATTGCCATTCGGTTGGATCACATAATCGGTTGCACCTTGTTCGCTGCTGATCAGTCCACGCGCCTGCTCTGCGGTTGCAGGGCTGTCAAAGGTCATGACCAGTTGCTCGCCTTTTTTCTCTACGCCCGGCGTGGTGATTTTCTTATCTTTAAACGCGGTATTAAAACCATTTTGCATCGCATCCAGTTTTTTCTGTACCGCTTCAGACATTTTCACTTCGAGCAGGAAATGCACGCCACCGCGCAAGTCCAAACCCAGCGCGACAGGTTTCGCGCCAATCGCACTCATCCAGTCCGGCGCTGCGGATACCGAGCTGTAAGCCAGTGTGTATGAAGGAGAATTGGCATCGGTATTGAGCGCGGTATTGAGTGCTTCTTTGGCTTTGGCTTGCGCCTCTTGACCTTTCAGGCGAATTTTGACGGTACCCAAGCCCTGCGCGGTTTTTTCAAAATATAAACCCGTGTAAGTGATGTTTTGCGCTTTGAGTACTTGTTCGACTTTGTCCTTCATGTCGGCCTCGACCTTAACCGTCGCCTTGGCGCCGGAAACCTGTACGGCCTCAGTCGTACCGAAGAACGTCGGGATGGTGTAGAGCAAGCCCAGAACCAACGCGACCACAATGATTATGTTTTTCCACAAGGGATAACGGTTCATACATCACCACTTTATTTAAACGCACCTGAATGCTTATGACCAAATAACACTTCTATTCGGCTTATGTTTAAAGCGAAATCACGCACATCAGGTGAATGTGCGTGATCTGTCTGTCATATGGGTATGCGGATTACAGCTTCAAGGTACCGTTTGGCAATACCGAATGAATCGAATTGCGCTGAAATACCATTTCAACCGATTGACCATTGACACGCGATACTTCCAAAGTGACGAAATTGTCGTCCAAGCTGAGGATTTTACCTACGACACCACCGCCTGTCGTGACTTCGTCACTTTTTTTCAATGAATCCAACATCGCACGCAATTCTTTTTGACGTTTCATCTGCGGACGAATCATCATGAAGTAAAAAATTGCAAAAATAATGATTAACGGTAAAAACGACATCAAGCCGCCCGTTGGGTCTGCAGCACCTGCTGCTTGCGCGTGTGCATCTGAAATTAAAAACATATCGTTCTCCTCTTAGTTATTCATAAAGCCTGCGCATTATAGCAGCTCTGTCTGTTTTAGCCCATAGTTAAGCTATTTTTAGCCAATTCCGACTCAATCCACACCGCGCGCACGATTGGCATGGAATTCACGCACCACTTCATTGAAGCGATCATTGTCTAAGCCATCGCGTAAATCCTGCATCAGTTGCAGGTAGTAGTGCAGATTATGAATCGTGTTGAGCTGTGCGCCGAGCATTTCGCCCATTTTGTGCAGATGGTGCAAGTACGAGCGCGAAAAATTGCGGCAGGTATAGCAAGTACAGGTTTCATCCAGCGGACGCAAATCGGTTTTATAGCGCGCATTTTTGATCTTCAGATCGCCAAAGCGCGTGAACAGCCAGCCATTACGCGCATTGCGCGTCGGCATCACGCAGTCAAACATATCAATGCCCTGCGACACACCAAAGACCAAATCCTCCGGCGTACCCACGCCCATCAGATAGCGCGGTTTCTCGCTTGGCAACTGATGACCGATGAATTCCAACACTCGGTAAAACTCCTCTTTCGGCTCTCCGACCGACAGCCCACCGATGGCCATTCCATGAAATGGCATATCTGCTAACGCTGCCAAAGACTGTTCGCGCAGATGTTCGTGCATCCCACCTTGAACAATCCCAAACAAGGCATTCGAATTCTCCAAACGATTAAACTCATCCAACGAGCGCTTCGCCCAGCGCAAGGATAATTCCATCGATTCGCGCGCCGTCGGTACATCCGCCGGATACGGCGTACATTCGTCGAACTGCATCACGATGTCGGAGTTCAGTACCGTTTGAATTTGCATCGACACTTCCGGCGTTAAAAACAGCTTATCACCGTTCACCGGCGAGCTGAATTTCACGCCCTCTTCGGTAATTTTACGCAGATCACCCAAACTGAATACTTGGAAACCACCCGAGTCGGTCAAAATCGGCTTGTCCCAGTTCATAAACTGGTGCAGACCACCGTGGACTTTCATCACATCCATGCCTGGGCGCAGCCACAAGTGGAAGGTATTGCCCAAAATGATTTGCGCATTAATTTCGCGCAGCATGTCCGGCGACATGCCCTTGACCGCGCCATAAGTACCGACCGGCATGAAAATCGGCGTTTGCACCACACCGTGATTGAGGGCCATCGTACCGCGACGGGCTTTACCAGAGATTTTGTGTAATTTAAATTCAAGCATATTCGTTATGAGTCATTGTTTCGTTCTAACCACATGGCATCACCATAGCTGAAAAAACGGTATTTTTGTGAAATCGCGTGATTATAGGCATCACGCATGGTTTGTACGCCAGAGAACGCCGAAACCAGCATCAGTAATGTGGACTGAGGCAAGTGAAAATTAGTAATCAGCGCATCCACCACGCCAAACTGATATGGCGGACGGATGAACAAACGTGTTTCAGCCATGGCCGCCTGCATTTTCCAATCGGTTTTACGTTCCGGATTTTGCTGTACATACGCCGACTCTAAAGCGCGCAGACTGGTTGTACCGACCGACACCACGCGCCGCCCCTGCACACGCGCCTGATTGATCGCATCCGCAGTCGCCTGCGGGATTTCGTACCACTCTTCGTGCATCACATGCTCGGACAAATTTTCTGACGACACCGGCAAAAACGTTCCCGCACCGACATGCAGCGTCACATACGCGAGCTGTACGCCTTTTTCCTGTACTTGTTGCAGCAAAGCCTCATCAAAGTGCAGCCCTGCCGTCGGCGCAGCCACCGCGCCATCGCGCTCGGCGAATACGGTTTGGTAGCGTTGCGCGTCAAAATCATCCGCCGCGTGGTCGATGTACGGCGGCAGCGGCAGATGGCCGTATTGCTCCAGCATCGGTAAAATCGCCTGTTCGCTGCGCAGGTGGTAAAACCGCTCGTTTTTCGACAGCACGGTCAGCGTAAAATTCTCGGCAATGCGAATTTCCGTGCCCGCTTGCGGTGCTTTGGACGCGCGGATTTGCGCGACGCATTCGTGCGTGCCGCTGACACGTTCGATCATGACCTCGACCTTGCCGCCGCTGGCCTTTTGTCCGAACAGACGCGCTTTAATGACTTTTGTGTTATTCAAAACCAGCACGTCACCCGCTTTGAACTGCGCCAACACATCGGCAAAATGCGCGTCATGCAAGGCTTCGCCCACCACCAACAATCGACTGGCTGTGCGCTCGCCCGCAGGCATCTGCGCAATCAGCTCGGACGGCAGTTGGTAATCAAAATGGCTTAGGTTCAAATCGTCCTGCGAGGCGATTGCGGGTGGCAATTCGGTGGTGAAAAAATTCGGCATAAATACGTCTACGGCGACAAAAAAGCAAAGGCGCATTTTACCGTATTTTTGTACTTGACCGATGAACATCTGGTTCGTGCCGTGTTAAACTCGCCTTAGAGGAAATTTACCATGCGCCGTATTTTAAACATCGACCCCGACCTTCAGACCAAGCAAATCGGCAAGCCTTTGAGCGGCTGGCGATTAACCGCCTATACGGTTATTTTTGAAGCCGACACGCCCGCCGGACGGCGTTTTGACTTGGCGCTGTTGGTCTTCATTTTACTCAGCGTTGCGGTGGTTTTCGCCGACAGCGTCACGCGCTTGCACGAACAGTATGGCGCGGCGTTTCGCACGCTGGAGTGGGTGTTTACGCTGCTGTTTACCGCCGAGTACGTCGTGCGCCTGCTGTGCGTTCGCCATCCGCTGCGCTATGCGATGAGTTTTTTCGGCTTGGTAGATTTGTTGTCTATCATGCCGACGTATCTGGCCTTGCTGTTCCCTGAGTTGCATTCGCTGATTGATGTGCGCTTGCTGCGTCTGCTGCGGATTTTCCGCATTTTGGGACTGAGTGCGTATTCGCATGAATATTACACACTGATTTATGCAATTCGCTCGAGCGCACGAAAAATTATTATTTTCATCTCGTTTGTGCTGATCGTGACCATCATCATGGGCACGATCATGTATGTGGTCGAGGGTAAGGACAATGGTTTTACCAGCATTCCAACCTCAATCTACTGGGCGATTACGACCATGACCACGGTCGGTTACGGGGATATTTCGCCTTCAACAGCCATCGGGCGGCTGATTGCATCGTTCATGATGCTCATGGGTTGGGGCACGCTGGCGGTTCCGACCGGCATCGTGACGGTCGAACTGGGCAGTGCGAAAGCCCGCGAGCTACCCGCCACCGCACGCACCTGTCCATCGTGCATGACCGAGGGGCATTTGCCCGATGCGAATTTTTGCATGCACTGCGGTGAGACGTTGAACCCGATTCAACCCACCGAATCAGCTTAAAACCGCGCGAACAATAGGGATACGGTGACAGCAACCCCCTTAAATAGTTTTTTACTATACAATCTATCATTAAATACAATTTTACTATCACACGATAAATTCATAAACTGCGCGCATAGTCTCGTTCGGGAGGCTGTTATTAGACCCATCATCATCAACAGTTTAGGAGAACTTTATGAGCGATCAAAAAAAATGCCCCGTCACCCATCTGACGACCAACTTCGGCGCGCCCGTGGTTGATAACCAAAACAGCTTGACCGCCGGCGCGCGCGGCCCTTTACTGGCACAAGACGTGTGGCTCAATGAGAAGCTGGCGAACTTTGTGCGCGAAGTGATTCCTGAGCGTCGTATGCACGCTAAAGGTTCTGGTGCTTTCGGTATCTTCACCGTCACACATGACATTACAAAATACACCCGTGCGAAAATTTTCAGTGAAATTGGCAAGAAAACCGAGATGTTCGCGCGCTTCACTACCGTAGCAGGTGAACGTGGTGCGGCTGATGCCGAGCGCGACATCCGTGGCTTTGCGCTCAAGTTCTACACCGAAGAAGGTAACTGGGACATGGTGGGGAACAACACGCCTGTGTTCTTCCTACGCGACCCGCGCAAATTCCCCGATTTGAACAAAGCCGTCAAACGCGACCCGCGTACCAATATGCGCAGCGCCACTTACAACTGGGATTTCTGGACGCTGCTGCCGGAGGCGCTGCACCAAGTGACCGTGGTCATGTCCGATCGTGGCATCCCAGCCAGCTACCGCCACATGCATGGCTTTGGCTCGCACACCTACTCCTTCATCAACGCAACCAATGAACGCTACTGGATTAAATTCCACTTCCGCACGCAACAAGGCATTAAAAACCTGAGCGATGCCGAAGCCGAAGCACTGGTCGGTAAAGACCGTGAAAGCCACCAACGCGATTTGTATGACGCAATCGAGCGCGGTGACTTTCCAAAATGGACCATGTTTGTGCAAATCATGCCCGAAGCCGATGCAGAAAAAGTACCGTACCACCCGTTTGACCTGACCAAAGTATGGCCAAAAGGCGACTACCCGTTGATCGAAGTGGGCGAATTCGAATTGAACAAAAACCCGGAAAACTTCTTCCTCGACGTCGAGCAATCCGCCTTTGCACCGAGCAATTTGGTTCCGGGCATCAGCGTCTCACCGGATCGCATGCTGCAAGCGCGTTTGTTCAACTACGCCGATGCACAACGCTATCGTTTGGGCGTAAACCATCACCAAATTCCGGTGAACCAAGCCCGCTGCCCGGTTCACAGCAACCAACGTGACGGCCAAGGCCGTGCTGACGCCAACTACGGTAGCACCCTGCACTACGAACCCAACAGCTTCGGCCAATGGCAAGAGCAAGCGCAATACAAAGAACCGCCACTGAAAATCAATGGCGACGCGGATTTCTGGAACTACCGCGAAGACGACAACGACTACTTCAGCCAACCGCGCGCCTTGTTCAAACTGATGACGGACGAACAAAAGCAAGTATTGTTTGAAAACACTGGTCGCGGTATGGGCGATGCGCCGGACTTCATCAAATACCGCCACATCCGCAACTGCGCGGCGTGCGACCCGCAATACGGTGAAGGCGTGGCCAAAGCCTTGGGCCTGACCGTCAGCGATGCGCAAGCGGCGCGTGACTCCGATCCAGGTAAAAACAACTCCGGCTGGTTGTAATTGCTGAATCACAAACACGGCTCAACGACACCATAGGCGTTACCAATCGAACTGCCTATGGCATTGAAATAGCATTAAAGTGAGCCGTCACCACACACAAGCATGTCTTCGGGCATGCTTGTGTCATTCATGTTGCACGTCCCAAAAAACCACAAACCAGCCGAAACAAACTTGCACTCAACTCAAAAATCAAGGATAATGAACGGCTTTTTAAAACGACGTGTGATTAAACCCATTGTCATTTGATGAAATAACACTTCTCAAACGACCGTTTAATTGGCTGTCACCGAACTTAAGGAAACCCTATGAAACCGAATATCCACCCAGAATACCGCGAAGTTGTGTTTCACGACATCTCTTGCGACTTTAAATTTATTTCCCGCACCACTGCGCACGCACGCGAAACCATCGAATTCGAAGGTAAAGAATATCCTTTGATCAAACTGGAGGTTTCTTCTGAATCTCACCCGTTCTATACAGGTACTCAGAAAATCGTCGATACCGCAGGCCGCGTGGAAAAATTCCGCAACAAATACGGCTCTCGCAGCACTGGCAAAACCGGTGCATAATTTGCAGCGAAAGACGCAAAAAAAGGTGGCGCAAGCCGCCTTTTTTGCATCAGGACGACGTGCTCGTACTTATATTTCGCATCATAATTAAGGGAAAATTGGTGATAAAACTTGATGTCAATGGATGCTGTTCGTTAAAATCTTACTTATTGAACTATTGACTGGCGTGCCAAGGCTTGTGCCGCAATATAACAAGAATATCCAATACTTAATTTCGCTCACATGCTACAGACACGGTACACCTATCCATGAAGTCAGCTTACTCTTCCAACCCACTACGATTGAATCAACAAGATACCGCTCGATTGCCTCATAGATACTTAGTTCTGTTGGCTATCGCCTATATCTTACCGGGATTGATCTGGCGAGGACTGTGGCGCCAAGAGGCCGAAAGCTTCGGCATTATGTTGACGATGGCTCAAGGTGCAATGAGTGATTGGCTATTTCCCAATGTGATCGGCGCGTACGTCCCAGATGATGGCCCTTTGCCCTACTGGATCGGGGCATTGTTCATCAAATTGTTCAGCCCACTATTGCAACCGTTCAGAGCGGCACAACTGGCGATTGCCTGCCAAGACGCATTAGCGATGTATTTTTTATGGCAAGCAGTTTATCGCCTCGGGCAGCGCGAGGAAGTCCAACCACAACCCTTGGCTTTTGGCGGTCAACCGCCGGCGAAAGATTACGGACGCATGCTGGCAGACTCTGCTGTTTTGTTGTTTATTGCCACATACGGTATAGCCGCGCATACGCATGATACCAGTACCGGCGCGACACAACTGATGATCAGTATGTTGTGGCTATTCGGTGCTTGCTTGACTTTAGACCGCCCACAACTGGGGCGCTGGATATGGGCATTGGGCTTAGCCGGATTGGGATTAAGCGTACCATTTGCTCTGTTTATCTGTTTCGTATTGATTACATTGAGCGTATTGTTTTTCACCCATTGGCGTGACCACAGCCTACACACTGCGCCCATCGTATTATTGATTGGCCTTGCCCTACCTGCCATTTGGCTGATGAATATTCAACAAGATGCAGAGTTTTTTCAAGGCTGGTTGGCTGTCCAACATTTCGCACCGATATCCAAGCAGAATGCCAGTTTTTTTGCTCGGAATGTTTTGGTGTTTGCATGGCCGCTATGGCCCTTTGCATTGGTTTGCTTGTGGCGTTGGCGTGCACAATGGGCGACGCCAATGATGATTCTGGGAATTTTGCTATTCGTCGCTCCAACCGCACATATTTTGATCACAGGTCAACGTTTCGTGACCAGCTTGCTGATGTTTGTACCTAGTTTGTTGTTACTGGCACCATTTGGCTTGGCTACACTCAATCGCGGTCGTGCCAATATTATCGATTGGTTTTCATTGGCAACGTTTACCGTTTTAGCTGCTGCCATTTGGATGTTATGGGAAGCATCATGGCTCGGCTATCCAAAGAGCATTCACCACAACATCAATAAACTGGCTCCTGGTTTCGAACCGGTATTCAAATGGCTTCCCTTTATTTTTGCCTGCTTGGTTAGCTGCGCTTGGGCTTTTCTATTGAGCTGGCGAATTCGATTTGAGCCACGCGCTTTGTGGAAATCAGTCGCTCTCTCTTCTGGCGGATTGGTGATGGTTTGGGTTTTATTGGCAACATTGGCCATGCCGTGGTTGGATTACACCCGCAGTTACGAGCAAGTCGGTAAAAACCTTGCTCAGAATCTTCCAACACAAACCACATGCGTTCATGCCTATCAATTGAGCAATGAAGCGCGTGGTGCCATGTATTACTACGCCAAGGCCGCTTTTTTGCCTGAACAGTCGGCGTTTTCGCAGGTACAATGTCCGTATGTGTTAACCACAAGCGCGGCATTGCAGTTGCAAACGCCACCTGAGAAGGATCAAGCCATTGAGCTGCTGCAACGCTCTTGGGAAATCGCTTGGTGGGGCGAGCGGGTCAGTGAGCGCAATAATCTGCTAATCTTATTGCGCGCCAAGTAATTAAAAACTGAGCAGGGGAGTTTTGAATGTCACGCTATGTCGGAAAATTTATTTTTTTCTCGCGCTGGTTGCAGTTGCCCATGTACTTGGGCTTGATCGTCGCCCAAGGCGTGTATGTGTTTAAATTCATCAAAGAACTCATTCATCTGGTGAGCGGAACCGCCTCCGGCGCACTCGATGAAACCGACATCATGCTCATCGTTTTGGGCTTGGTCGACATCGTGATGATCGCCAACCTGCTGATTATGATCATCGTCGGCGGCTACGATATTTTTGTATCGCGGGTTGACATTGCCGGACACCCCGACCAACCCGAATGGCTCAACCACGTCAATGCCGGCGTACTCAAAGTCAAACTCTCAATGGCCATCATCAGCATCTCATCCATCCACCTGCTGACCTCATTTATGGACATGAATAAAGTCTCGAATCGAGACCTCATCGCACAAGCAAGCATTCACATCGTCTTTTTACTATCCGCGCTGATTATGGCATGGATTGATAAAATTACCACACAGGCGCACCCCATTCATTAATTTTGCGATAACCCTTGGAGCACATTATGACCACTATTTTAAAAGAAGACTTTATCAGTTCGATTGCAGACGCATTCCAATACATCTCCTACTACCATCCGGAAGACTACATTCGTGCTTTGGGAAAAGCGTATGAGCGTGAAACCTCGCCCGCAGCTAAAGACGCCATCGCGCAGATTCTGACCAACAGCCGCATGAGTGCACAAGGCCACCGCCCGATTTGTCAAGACACCGGTATCGGCGTGGTCTTTCTGAAAATCGGCATGGGCGTTAAATGGGACACCGACCTCACCATCCAAGAAATGGTCAACGAAGGCGTCCACCGCGCCTACACCAACCCCGACAACCTGCTGCGCGCCTCCGTACTGCGCGATCCGGCGGGTAAACGCCAAAACACCAAAGACAACACCCCCGCCGTCGTGCACATCGAAATGGTCGCCGGCGATGTAGTTGAAGTCATCGTCGCAGCCAAAGGCGGCGGCTCCGAAAACAAATCCAAAATGGTCATGCTCAACCCATCCGACTCTATCGTGGATTGGGTACTTAAAACCGTACCGACTATGGGCGCGGGCTGGTGTCCACCGGGCATCCTCGGCATCGGCATCGGCGGCACGCCTGAAAAAGCCATGCTGCTCGCCAAAGAATCCATCATGGCACCCGTGGACATCCACGAACTGATCGCACGCGGTCCATCCAACCGCATTGAAGAACTGCGTCTGGAGTTGTACGAAAAAGTCAATGCACTCGGCATTGGCGCACAAGGGCTTGGCGGCCTGACCACCGTATTGGACGTCAAAATCATGGACTACCCGACGCACGCCGCCTCATTGCCGGTCGGCATGGTACCGAACTGCGCCGCCACGCGCCACGTCCACTTCCACCTGCACGGCGACGGTCCCGCCATCCTCACACCGCCACCGATGGAAGCATGGCCACAAGTGAGCTGGACCGCCGACACCGAGAAAAGCCAACGAGTTGACTTGAACACCCTCACCCCAGAACAAGTCGCCGCATGGAAACCCGGTCAAACCCTGCTGCTCAACGGCAAAATGCTCACAGGCCGCGACGCCGCACACAAACGCATCGCCGATATGCTCGCCAAAGGTGAAAAACTGCCAGTGGATTTCACCAACCGCGCGATCTACTACGTCGGCCCGGTCGATCCGGTGCGCGACGAAGTCGTCGGTCCTGCTGGTCCAACCACCGCTACGCGTATGGACAAATTCACCGATATGATGCTGTCGCAAACTGGCCTCATCACCATGATTGGAAAATCCGAGCGCGGACCTGCCGCCATCGAAGCGATCAAAAAGCACAAAGCCGCCTATCTCATGGCCGTCGGTGGTGCTGCCTACCTCGTGTCCAAAGCGATCAAAGCCGCGAAAGTGCTGGCCTTTGAAGACCTCGGCATGGAAGCTATTTACGAATTCGACGTGGTTGATATGCCTGTGACTGTCGCGGTTGACTCCAACGGTGTTTCAGTGCATGAAACCGGCCCGAAAGAATGGAAAGTTAAAATTGAAGAGATGAAAAAATCTTCTTAAGTCATTAAAAATCAGGTAGTCTTTCGACTACCTGATTTTTTAATAACCCATGCTTGAGATACCAATATGTGCGTTCTTCACGTCGTAGTAAAAAAAATCCTTCTCATCATTTCTCGAAAAAACACAACTCCCCCACTATATGACTCACGATAAAGGGGAACAATATACACACATACAAGCTAGACACATTGATTATGGTTTTTCTTCAACGGTGAGTGATGCTGATCTTGATAACTTAGCAGAGCAAATTTAAGATGCCATTAAATTCTTAACAGAACACCAATCAGCTCTAAAAAACCTTATAACAAACTATGAACTAAGCGATATCGTGGTGGATTTTCCTTATACCTGTCGCTTATTGACTGGAAGCACGATAACTCAATCTGACTCTTTACCCGCTGAATTATTAAAGCTAGCTGGAAATTTAGGCATTTGAATTGAGATGTCACTATATCCACCATCTTCAGACGAGTAATCACACCTCAAACCAATCAAACCCATCATCTTGACACGCCACCGTATATGAAATCCCGCTCGCTTGCAGCAACTCGGCCAACAGCTGTGTTACCAACTCTGGCGAATTGGTCTCGCGCGAGAGGTGCGCCGCGTGTACTGAGCACAGTTCATCATGAATCAACTGTGACAACAAATAATGCGCATCTTGATTATCCAAATGCCCGTGCGCACCAACAATGCGCTGCTTCAACGATGGCGGATATTTGCTGGAGGCTCGCATTTTCTGAGCATCGTAGTTAAATTCGAGCACCAGTGCGTGGCAGCCTTGCAGAACTTCAACCATCAATGGCGATACATGCCCAGCATCTGTTAAAATTCCAAGGCGACGCTGACAATCTGCACCCCGCATTTCAAATACGAATTGCAGTGGTTCGCGCGCATCATGCGGCACGGTATAAGGGAGAATCTGTAATACGCCGATGTTCAGCATTTGATTGTGGGTGCAAAAGCGCACATCCAAATTCGCGCAGGAGCGCGTCGCGTGATTACGCACGCTGAAATACGTGCCGCGCGACATGTATAAATCACAGCCATATTTGCGCACAAAGCGTGCCGCACCGCCGATGTGATCTTCGTGCTCATGCGTAATCAGCAGCGCGTCAATGTCCGCACCGGTGAGGTTTAACCGTGCCAAACGTTTTTCAGTATCGCGAACAGAAAAACCACAGTCCAGCAAAAGGCGCGTTGTCTGACCTGCACAACGCGCCTCAATGACTGTGGCATTTCCCGAACTGCCGCTACCCAGACTAGCGTAGCGCAAGTAGGAATCTGACATATTATTGCAAACTGTCTTTCAGATTTTTCAACACACGTGACAAACCTGCATCTGCATACGGCTGACCATTTTTATCAGCAAAACTCACTTGTGTTTGATTTGCAGAAATTGGGGTAAAGCGCACTTGATAAGTTTCTTTCAGCTTGCCAAAGGACTTTTTGAACAACCCACGATCATCCGGATTCGGCGTCACGTAGTACACGCGTTGCGCCAAATTACGATCGGTGATCGACAATCCAGCACGATCCAAACTCAAACCCACACGACGCCAAGCGTTGTCCATCGTATCGTTGACAACCAAGTCATTACCACGGATTTCTGAGCCTTTGATTTTATTCGCAGCATTTTGCATCGCAGCTTTTGAGGCTTTTTCATCCGTACCCAAAGACACCATTAAACGACGCAACAATTCTGCTTCCAACTGAGGATCAGGCTTACGTGGTTGCCAAGCAGTTGAGTCTTTACTAGTTGAAGTATAGACCTCTTCCATACCGCGGTGACTGATGTAAACTTCAGTACCGTTTGCTGTTTTTTCCACACGCGTGCGGAACATGTCTCGTAAACCCGTGTCATACACAGAGTCCAAAGCTTTACCAATGATTTTACGCAGACCGGTTTGCGGTAAATTAGCTCGATTTTCCGCCCAATCGGTTTCCATGATACCGGTGCTTGGCTGATTAACTTTCAGTGTGAAGCCATTGTCTTCCCAAAATGTTTGTAATGCAGGCCAAACTTGCTCCGCAGGACGCTTAACGACCAACCAGCGTGTATCACCCGCTCGCTCAATGTACATATCCTTGCTGTCTAACAATACCGGCGCACCAGTAGTCGCAACATTCTGACCTGCGGCAACATGACGTGAACTGACTACGCCACTCAAATCATATTGTGCATTTTTTGAATAATCGCTCATGCCTGGCGGCACTTCCAACGGAGAGCCTTTAACCGTGCTACGGTAGTCAATTTTCTCTTGGCTCGGCGTCATACACGCCGACAAAGACAAGCTCATTACCACCAATACAGAGGTACCGATCAGTGTTTTGGTGAATTTTTGAATCGTCATGTAAAGTCCTTTACTTTATCGAATGCTATTCATATTGCCATACTGTTACTACCAACTGCCAACCTTAACGCTTAATCAGCTATATATGTTGACGATCTTTACGATCGCACGAGACTATAAGCGAGAATATTAAATTAATTGTGCAGATTTCAATGCTGCGCGAATCACCGCTTGATTTGCTTCGGACAGAACCGTTAATGGAGAACGAATACCTAAAGCGATTTTCCCCATCTCTGACAACGCCCATTTTACAGGAATTGGATTGGCCTCAATAAACAGCAATTTATTCAAATCACATAAAATTGCATTCAAACGACGTACCGTATCGACATCTTTATTGAACGCGGCCACGCACAAATCGTGCATCATTTTCGGCGCCACATTCGCTGTTACCGATACATTGCCATGTGCCCCCATCAAAATCAGAGCAGCTGCAGTTGAATCATCACCGCTATACACTGCAAAATCTTTTGGCACCTGTTGCAGCAATTGAATGCCACGCCCCACATCACCCGTCGCATCTTTGACGCCAACAATATTATCAACTTGCGCCAAACGCACGATGGTATCGTTCGACATATCCGCCACCGTACGACCCGGTACGTTATACATAATCACTGGACATGGCGTTGCCTCTGCAATCGCTTTGAAATGCTGATACAAACCCTCTTGAGTCGGCTTATTGTAATAAGGAACCACTTGCAAGGTCGCATCAGCACCGACCGAATGTGCATAGCCCGTTAATTTAATCGCCTCATGAGTTGAGTTACCACCCGCACCAGCGATAACCGGAATACGTCCTGCCGCATGCTCAACCGCGACTTTAATCAACTCGCAATGCTCATCCACTGAAACAGTTGGTGATTCACCGCTGGTACCCACTGCAACAATCGCGTCAGTTCCCTGCTCAATGTGCCAATCAATTAACGCACGGTATGTCGCGTAGTCAACCGTACCATCTTCAAACATCGGGGTGACAATCGCCACCAAGCTTCCTGTGATCATTTTTGACCCTAACTAAAAAAAACAAAGCGGCGAAAGCCGCCAACCCAGCTTAAATTTGAAATCTGTAATTATGATTTATTTCCGAGCAGACATATAACTGGCGTAGATGCGCGTATATGTAGCATTCGGCATAAAAATAATGAAAAGTATTTTAACTGTATTAAAGCAATAAAGCCACAAAAGCCAGGCAATTTTTTCAAAAAAACGACCGAACAACAAACATAATTTGAAAATTTTTAAAAAAACACTTGCACAAGACAAAATTATTCTGCTATAGTTCTGTTTCTCAGCGGCCGTAGCTCAGCTGGATAGAGTACTTGGCTACGAACCAAGGGGT
>CAYZVI010000003.1:0-31348 GCA_964481695.1 uncultured Hydromonas sp.
AAACGAGCGGATCGTACACGTTCCAGCCAGTGCACATTTCCCAGTAGGTTATAATAACTGAACAAGCGTGAACGCGAACACTTGGGTTCCAGCCAGTGCACATTTCCCAGTAGGTTATAATTTTAGAGGCCGTTGCTTTACGAAGTGTTGTGTTCCAGCCAGTGCACATTTCCCAGTAGGTTATAATAAACGGCGCATCAACCGCTCAATGGGTAGGGTTCCAGCCAGTGCACATTTCCCAGTAGGTTATAATCATCAGGGACTTATTCAAATCTTCGAGTTCGTTCCAGCCAGTGCACATTTCCCAGTAGGTTATAATATGACCGCGATAACCCTCTGATTCTTCAGAGGGTTTTTCGTTTTCCGGTGTGCTAAAAAGATCATTTTATTTAGAATAAATCGAATTGATCGGGGGCTTTTTGTGAGGCTTGTTTTTCAGCCCCATGATACGAAATGACGCGTTCGTATTGTTTGTCGGTGAACTGTAGGATACTGACTTTCCCACCTTTGGGCAAGCAGTTTTCAATGCGTTTGCAGTAGGTTTCGATTTGATTGGGGCTGCTACAAAATCGGACATAGACCGAGAATTGACTCATTTCGAATCCCATATCCAATAAGTCGTTGCGAAAAGCCGTTGCGGCTTTTCGTTCTTCTCTTTCGATGACTGGGAGGTCAAACATGACGACGATCCACATCATTCGATATCCTGAAAGCATGGTTGTTTCTCCATGAAAGATTAGTCCTCCAATGAGTGGCTGGCTATGTCAATCGGTAAGCTGGGTAAAGGTGTATCCAGCGTATTTCGTTCGCCTAAATAGACTTGAATTAATGAGGTGGCTAATCGTTGGATGCAAGTCATGACGGGCGTTGCGCCCATATCGGTTTGCATATCGTCATACATGACATGAACCAATGCACGCTTGGTATTGGGCTGAAGTTCTATTTCATTCTGTTGTGCCAATTGCCATATTTTGAGATCAACCATGGGGCGGAATGGTTCCATGAGGTCGTCGACAAGACGCATAGGGTTATTCGCATTGCTGTGATACAGGCTGATTGTCGGATGGAGTCCTGCGGCAATGACGGAGCGAGCGGTACAGGCGCGTAGAATGGTGTAGCCGTAGTTAAGCAGGGTGTTGATGCCGCCGCTATTTTGGTCGCGGCGAAAATCATTACCCATGAGTTGTGTCCAGTACAGTCGCGCGGCTTGGGCTTCGATATTGGTGAGGTCACCGGATTTGATTTTGCCGAGCATGGCATTGAGCGGAATGGGGTTGCCGCCGATCGCTTCGATCACGGAGGCTTGCTGCTGAACTTTGCTGCGGACAATTTCTGCCCACATGCGTTTGTGTGTGGGTTTGCTGGCGGCGATTTGTGCGTCAAACCGTTTGGCTTGGTGGTAATTGCCATCGACGGTGATGAGCATCCCCGCAGGGTTGTGATTGGCAGCGCAGAGTACGACAGGTGAGCCCCGCTCTGCCAGCGCGACCAAGAGGTTATTGGTGTAGCTCATGCCATGTGCATTGGCAATCACGGCGTAGATGTCGTCAATTGGGACTTGGCCGATTTCTTTGCGAGGCGGGTTCGTGTCGGTCACTACCATAAAGCCGCGCTGTAGAGAAAGGTGACGGCTGTCATCGGCGATTTCTACAATGCGGCCTATCATGATGTGCTCCTTTATTTTTTTAGTTCGCCGATTGGGGATACCATTATTTTTCGGGCTTGGGCTTTTTGTAGTGAACCTGCTCTTTTGGATGTATAAGAGTAGATGTTGTCTTTATTACGATTGCGAGCGTCAGCATTGGCTTCGTTGTGTTCAGAAAATAATATTTCACCACTACTTTTAATCGTAGCAACTCGCATCAAACACCACCGCTCATTTAACATCATATACACGGTATCATCAATCTGCAAACGCATCACCAGCGGTTTACCCGAAATACTGGTGGTGCGTGAATACAGACGCTGCTCGCCTTTGGTTTTACCCAGTTGGCGAATCAATTGATAGGAGGTGTATGTGGATACCACTTCACCTTCCCATTTGCCCTTATCATTACATACGATGTCAATGCAGAAGTTACTGCCGCCCAGATAGCCTTTATACGCTTTTGGATTGCCCTGCTCATCCATGCCATGACGATGTGGATCGCGTGTGCTATTGAATGGAATGACGTTGAGTTTTTTATCTTTGCGTTCTCTGAAATTATTTTCATTGCGTACCCGTCGGCTGGCATAACCATCCGTACGTAAACCCCATGCGGTTTCTTCGTGCATGGCGCCTTCATAGCTGTGGTCGGGTTTGTGGCTGACGTAAATATTGCCAACAGCGCGTTGGACGTGTTCACGGTAGCTTGGCCACGGATCAGGCATATGTTCGACCAGTTTATCCATTTGCTTTTGTCGAGCGGAAGCGCTGGCGTTGGCAAAGCGTTGCAACAATCCTTGATCGGTCACGCCGATGACGCAGGCATCAATGGCGTGGTGGCGATGATCCTCACGGTTTTTCAGACCGTCTAGTCCCAAAATGTTGTTCAGGCCGAATTTAGCGCGGAGCAAAGCCGTCATTTGCCCTGGAATCACGCGGGTGTTTTGCGGGCAAATCAGCGTGAGGTATTCTTTCGCTACGCGTGAAAGATAGCGAGTGTCGTTCAAAGCGCGTGCGAGGAAGTTTTTGTCTTCTTTAAGCCATTGTGCATAGCCATCTTGGGCAAAACGGTAACGCTTGCCTTTGGGCATCAATTCTGCGCGTTGCAAAATAGCTTCGTAGTTAAACCCGTCAATCGTGCGTTCCCCAAATGCTTGCCATGGGGTCATATTGCCCTTGATGCGGTTGGCGCTGCGCATGGAAACGGTTTTATTGTTCAGGCTATCATCCAAGGTCATCGAGAACGGTAAAATATGCTCGATTTCGACTTGATCCGACAGCAACATCTCTGCTGAAATCGGACGTCCCGTGTAAGGGCACAGACGTTTGACTGGGTCAAAGCTCAACTCTTCCCACAAAATCCATTTTTGAATATCGTCATATTTGACTAAATGTTCATTACCGTTAAACATAATTTGCGCAATCTCGGCGCGGATGCGTTCATTGCGTTTTTGGTTTTGTGCTTGGCGTTTGGTGTCTTCGTCTCGTTGGGCTTTACTCTGTTTCAGCTCGCGCGCAACCTCGACGATGACTTCAGCCGGATGGCCGTATCGTTTAATCAAGGCATTGACCACGGTTCGTACTTGATTCAGTCCGACATGCACCGTCGGATTGGCAATTCGGCCAAAGCGTTTTTCAGGTCGGTCATTCGCATTGCCAGTACCAAAGCCCACAAAGCGTTGCAGGGGTTCGCCGTAGTAGGGCAGTTCGGGCAAAATTTCACCGCTGACTTTGGAGGGGTTTAAATGACTGTGGTGATCGAATCCTGCTTCAATGACCGCTTTATCGTATGTGATAACAGAGTTGCGTAAGGCAGGCAAAATTCGTTCGATTGCTTTGAGGCTCAGACTACCATAGCCTTCCGGTAAGTTGGCATTAGCGATGCGCTCGGCGGTGGCTTCCTCCACGCCCATATGGTTCATCAACCATTGGATTAGCGCACTTTCATTTTCCTCTTTGAGCAGTTGCCAGACAATTTCGTCTTGCAGGCTCTCGGTCAATTGATACCATGCTTTACCAAAATATTTGTCATTACCTAAAATCGCGCTGGTGGTGTTGCCCTTGAGTTTCGTACGTTTCGGATCTTCAAAATTGAACTGGGTTGCGCCGCTGAGTTTGAGTAATGCTTTAATTTGCGTAAAGGTACGTTTGTTGTTGTGCTCCAACGCGTGAATCAATTCATTGCGTTGTGGCAGCGTGAGGACATTTTCGGACAGTTGCGCCCCCAAAATACGTAAATGATTAACCTCCTGATACATGCGCATACGCTGCACGCTCGGCAAAGCCAATGGTGCACGCTCTTCGTCTGGCAATAAGGTACAACGTCCGGCGAGCACCGGGCGCAATTTGCGCTGAAACAATAAAATATCTTTGAGCTCGGCACCCGCAGCTTCGTTGAATAGTGTCGGATTGAAGGCGGATTGCGCCGCCCACAGTGCATCAAATTCCTCTTCAATCATCTTACGGTCAATGTACAGATCGTAACTTTTCTCGATGCGTTTTTTGCCTTCTTCGGTGGTATAGGGCTTTTGACGAAAACGCGCACGCACGCTTTCACCGGCAATATGGCGTTTGTACAGCCATTCGCCGACGGTACGGCATTGCTCGTGTTCTAAAGTGGTACGTAGTGCGCTGATCGCAGTTTTCAGCGCACCGGATTCATTGTCCGCTTTATCGGTTTTGCGATTGCTTTTGAAACCACGGCGTTGATTGATGTGAAACAGGGCGCGGGCAAACTCGGCTGGGGTAAGTTTTTCCGTTAAACCTTTAGCGCGCAGCTCATACGGATTCAAATCAGCCAAGGCTTTGCGTTCGGCTGCGTCGGATGGAAAAAAGCCATACTTAATTAACGCACTCATCATGCGTTCTTTGCGCTTGAGTAGGCGATCACGGCGGCGACGCATGGCGCGCGCCGCGCGGCGGGTGACGGCGAATGAAGAGCCATCCTTTGGATTTCGACCGTCTGAAAAAATGCGCACACCGGCTTTGATGAGGGCAGTGGGCTGGTTTTCGGTATTGAGTTTAATCAATGCCCAGCCGAGAGAGGTAGTACCCAAATCCAAAGCGAGACGGTATTTCATTGCGTTATCCTTTTGAAATTTTATGATGGCGCGGAGATTAAAAAACCTCTTGCATTTTAGGCTTGTTTCGGTAGAATGTGAAACACAATCCTACTGGGAAATGTGTACTGGATGCTAACAAGCTGAAAGATGCACCAAATGAAAAGCCACGCAATGCGTGGCTTTTGCATTTTCTGCCGCTCAATTTTGTTGGGCGGTTTTTTGTTGGATCAATCCGTTTTGTTTTTGAATAGCAACTGTGCTACGACTTGTCCATGATCGGAGGTGTAGGGTTTGCGTTCGTGCAGGTGGTCGTTCAGGCTGTAGACTTCGCGTACTTGGGCAATTTGGAAGCGCGACTGGGGATGAAATTCTTCGGTGACGAATATTTGGTCGAGGACTTCGAGCGAGCCTTGGTGGATGTTGGTGTAAATCACATTGCGCATCGGGTCGTTACGCGTTTGGATGCGTGCGGCATCGAAAAATTGGCTGTCAAAAAAAGTTTTGCCAAAGCCGCCGCTGCCGGCGATGATTTGACTGGTGACGGATTTGGCATCGTCGTTGAAATCACCTGCGATGATGCAAGGGACGCGGTTGCCTTTGAGCAGTTGGTTGAGGTAGCGGCGCAGGGCAACAGCGTCGGCGCCACGACGCATGAGTGAGCGGTAGGTGGCGAGTGCGAGGTCGTTGGCGTTGTCGTCCATTTCGGTATCGAGGTAGTCGGGACGTTTGGATTTGAGGTGGACGCCGAGGATGTGCATGGGTTTGCCGTTGTAGAGTTTGACGGTGATGTGGGGTACGGCACGGGTGATTTGGGTGACGGTCTGGCCGTAGTCGGGGAGATTAATGCCTGTGCCGTAGTCTATGACCCAGGTAGGATCGGCGAGCAGTGGAAGTCTTGTGGCGATGGCAACTTGGGGTACCCAGGTGTTTTTCGGTGGCATTTTGACCGCGTCGCGTGCAATGAGTTTGGCCTGATTCATGGTGCGGCTGGCACGTAAGGCTTCTTGTAGTGCTTGTATTTGAAAGACTTCTTGGAACACGATGACGTCAGCGTCTAAGTTGTCAATCTGGCGCGCAGTCCATTCGAGTTTGGCGCGATAGAGGTTTTCGTCGTAGGGGTCTTGGTTGTCGTAGAACTGAAAATGCGGCAGAGCGCAGTTGCGTAGATTGAAGGTAGCGATTTTGAGTGTGATTCCGAATTCGTTTGTGTCTTGTTTGCTGCGGTTGCGCTGATTTTCTATTGGTGGGTACATGAGTGCGTGTCCTTGGTGAGGTGTTGACGAGTAAAGCGCTCGCTGATTTTACGCCGCGATGTTGTGTCTGGGTATTGTAGCAAAAAGTTTTTTGACGGTGGTTCGTGAGTCTGGCTACAATGTAATAATTGTTCGTTTCGAGGTGTTCATGAGCGCTTTTTTTTCGGGTTTGCTTTGGTGTGTGCTGGCGTATTTAGTCGGTTCTATTTCGTTTGCAATTGTGTTGTCAAAAGTGTTCGGGATGGCTGATCCTCGCTCGTATGGTTCGAATAATCCGGGTGCGACGAATATGCTGCGTTCTGGACGCAAAGAAGTTGCTTTGTTGACCTTGCTTGGCGATGCTTTGAAAGGATTTTTGCCCGTGTATTTGGCAGCTCGTTGGGGCGAGTTGTCGCCTGTGGCGCTGGGTTGGGTGGCTTTTGCGGCGTTTTTGGGGCATTTATATCCGATATTTTTTCGCTTTCAGGGCGGTAAAGGCGTGGCGACCTTTTTGGGTGCGGTGTTGGGGTTGTCTGCGCAAATTGGCTTGTGGGTGATTTTGGTGTGGATCGCGGTGGCGGCGTTATTCCGTTATTCATCGCTGTCATCTTTGACCGCGAGTGTTGCTGCATTGATTTTATTTGCTGCGTATTGGGGCGTGGGTTGGGTGCTGTTGCCGATTATGCTCATGGTGGTGTTGATGTTTTATCGTCACCATAGCAATATTCAGAATTTGTTGTCTGGCAAAGAGCGACGGTTGTTTGCACCAAAGCAGTGACGCTTAGTGTGTTTGCACCAATTTGGTGCTTTTTGGCGTATGCTTGCACCAAAAAAGACACGGTTTTAGGGCTTACGTTGTTAAACTGTAGCCTATGTTTTGATCCAATTTTTTGTTTGATGTGTTTTTCGTGAACGCTTTTTCAGGAGCTATATATGAGTGATGTTGCAAAAGTCATGCAGATGGTGAAAGACCATGACGTTAAATTTGTGGATTTTCGTTTTACTGACACTAAAGGTAAAGAACAACATGTTTCTGTGCCTATTTCAGCATTCGACGAAGATAAATTTGAATCTGGGCAAGCGTTCGATGGCTCTTCAATCGCGGGTTGGAAGGGCATTGAAGCATCAGATATGCTGTTGATCCCTGATCCAAAAACAGCGAATATTGATCCGTTCACTGCAGAAACTACTTTGATTCTGACTTGTGACGTGATTGATCCGGCTGACGGTAAAGGCTATGAGCGCGATCCACGCTCTTTGGCGCGTCGTGCTGAAGCGTATTTGAAATCAACAGGCATCGGTGACACAGCATACTTTGGTCCAGAACCAGAATTCTTTATTTTTGACTCAATCCGTTATAAAACCGATATGCAAGGTTGTTTCGTACGCATTGGTTCGGACGAAGCGGCTTGGTCTTCTTCAGTCAAAACCGAAGGCGGCAACTTGGGTCACCGTCCAGGCGTCAAAGGCGGTTATTTCCCAGTAGCGCCAGTGGATACGTTCCAAGACATGCGTTCTGAAATGTGCTTGTTGTTGGAGCAAATGGGTGTTCCAGTTGAAGTACATCACCACGAAGTTGCGGGTCAAGGTCAAAACGAAATCGGTACTAAATTCTCTACTTTGGTTCAGCGTGCGGACTGGACACAAATTTTGAAATATGTGGTGTTTAACGTGGCGGATGCCTACGGCAAAACCGCAACCTTCATGCCAAAACCAGTGGTGGGTGACAATGGCTCAGGGATGCACGTTCACCAGTCCATCTGGAAAGATGGCGTGAATACATTTGCGGGTGACGGTTATGCCGGTTTGTCTGACACCGCTTTGTACTATATCGGCGGTATCATCAAACACGCACGTGCATTGAATGCGATTTGTAACCCATCGATCAACTCGTACAAACGTTTGGTACCACACTACGAAGCACCAGTGAAATTGGCATACTCTGCTAAAAACCGCTCTGCTTCAATTCGTATTCCATTCGTATCGAATCCAAAAGCACGCCGCATTGAAGCGCGCTTCCCGGATCCAATGGCGAACCCATACTTGTGCTTCTCAGCGTTGTTGATGGCTGGTTTGGACGGTATCCAAAACAAAATCCATCCGGGCGACCCTGCATTGAAAAACTTGTATGATTTGCCGCCTGAAGAAGATGCACAAATTCCAACCGTATGTAACAGCTTGGAACAAGCATTGGAAGCATTGGAAGCCGATCACGAATTCTTGACTCGCGGTGGTGTGTTTACCAAAGCGATGATTGATGCATACATTGAACTGAAAATGCAAGACGTGAAAACCATGCGTATGAACGTACATCCGCTGGAATTTGAAATGTACTACAGCTTGTAATTTCAGCGCGACTCTCGATTTTTAGAGTGACCGTGTAAATGCCGATGCTGCGAAACAGCATCGGCATTTTTCATGCTTGAATGATGCTTTGAGCGTTTGGTTCTTGAAAATCGTTATAATGTCACTCAAAAATTGGTTTTTGGCTGGTATGGATATTTCTATAAACTCATTGCGTACAATTGATTGGCGTTCCGTCGTAGGGCGGTGTTTGCCATGGGTGTTTGTTATTTTTAGTCTGGCACTCATTTCTGAGGCGCATGCGCAAGAGTCATCTGGCAGCCAAAAAAAGCAAAGTATGGTGTACGTTTGTACCAATAACAATGTCACTGTACTGCGCAATACACCACCAACTACAACCGAGCCTTCTAAATCAAATGCTTGTGTGGTTAAAATCATGGTTACGCGTGTTGATATCAATCGTATCCGTGAAAAAGCACAACCGATTGTTAGTGGCGGCGTGCCTATCTATCCCCGTGCGTTGAATGATCCTCAGCCAACATCACAGACTTTAATTATAGGGGCTCAAGTTCCACCTGAGGTGCAGTGGCAGCGCGATGTCGGTCGTCAACGCATTTTACACGCAGAGTTAAGTGCAGCGGAACAGCACTTGGTACAGCTAAAATCGGAATACCGTGATGGTGAGCCTGAACGTATGGGCAGTGAAAAAAATTATCAAAAATATTTAGATCGTGTTGCGGATTTAAAACAAAATATTCGTTTGACCGAGGCGAATATCGCTGCACTCAGACGTGAGCTCAATACCGTTGGAATACAACCGTGATTTCCCACACACACATTGCCAATACTCCTATCGAATTTGACGCATTGCAGTTGGGTCTAATTGTGCTCGATCAGCAAGGACGGATTCAGTACCTCAATGCTGCAGCGCAGGCATTGCTGCGCGCACCTCAAAGTCATGCACACGACTTGCCGCTGACGCAGTGGTTTGAAGCGGATGAGACCTTGAAACAAATCATGCGTCATATCGAAATGGGTAGTGATTCCGTTTATCGCTGCGTATTGCGTATGATCCGTAAGGGTGATGGTTCGGAGTTGGACAATGCGCTTTCGATTTACGTAGCTCTGTCACCATTACCTAACGCCAACGAACACACAGCGGGCTATATGCTGGAGTGTTTTGATTTGGGCGCATACGAGCAGGTACAGCAGGACACGCAGTTGCGTGCGCATACGCAAAGCCACCAATTGTTGATGCGTCAATTGGCGCATGAGATTAAAAATCCGCTTGGCGGCATACGGGGTGCGACGCAGTTGTTGCAGGACGAACTGGAAACCTTACAACCTGAGTTGGCTGAATACACCGAGATGATACTGGGGCAGGTGGATCGTCTTAAAAATCTGGTGGATCAATATCTGGTACCGTATCGTCAAGGTATGGCACAGGCACAGATGATCAATATTCACAAGGTTTGTGACGAGGCGTTTCGTCTGGCATTGATTGAGTTTGGTGAGGATCGAATTGAATGGCTGCGTGATTATGATGTCAGTATTCCTCCTGTGCGTGCGGTGGCGGACTATGTAGAGCAACTCTTGCTCAACATAATCCAAAATGCAGCGCAAGCGGTATTAAGTATTTCTAAACGGGAGAGGGGCGATAAGCCGAAAGTCACGCTGCGTACGCGTATTGCGCGCCACTGCTTGGTCAATCAGGTCAAGCATGCCATGATGCTGGAAATTTCAGTACTCGATAATGGTTCTGGCATTCCCGATGAAATTGCCGATACACTGTTTTTACCGTTGGTGACGCAACGCGAAGGCGGCACGGGCTTAGGTCTGTCTGTGGCGATGCAGATTGCCCAGCAGCATGGGGGCACTATAGAGGTGGTCAATCGACCGCAACGACCGTATGTGACGCAGATGCGGGTACTATTACCTTTGCAATCTTAAGGAAATACGGAAAAAGTGAAACCCTACTTTTTCCGTGCTGAGCATTGGAAATTTTGTCAGGGAAACCCTGACAAAATTTGAACCAAATCAAATTTTTAAAATTGCGGATGCTTTTAAGTAGGCTTGCCTCTATAAATACTTGGGCAGATAAAAAAGCTTATTCCGCGTTTTCTTAATTTACTGTATTCGATTGCAGCAAAATTCACGTGAAAAGAACAAAAGCGCCAAAACGGTGCAAATCAAGTACAATTATGCACTGAACTGTGGCAATCCCTTGATTTTATTGCCCGCATAATCCATTCATAGCAATACACCCATATCAAAAATCATCCAAGCTTGATTCACTAAGCAATGGTGATGCACACCTCGTATTGAATGAATAAGGAGGCCTCATGTACGGCTTAAACGACAGACCGACGATTTGGGTCGTGGATGATGATAAAAGTATACGCTGGGTTTTAGACAAAGCCCTGCAAAAGTCACGTCTGCCGTATCGAATGTTTGCGGATGGGCAGGAAGTGCTTGAAGCATTGGATTTTTGGCATAAACAGCCTGAAAACAAGCGCCAAGCGGGCGATTATCCCGCTTTATTGCTATCTGATATTCGCATGCCGGGCGTATCAGGAATTTCGCTGCTGCGCGATTTTAAAAAAATTGCGCCTGAGGTACCGGTGGTCATGATGACTGCGCATGCCGATCTGGAAAACGCTGTGTCGACATTCCAAGAAGGCGCAGCTGAATACATCGCCAAACCATTTGATACCGAAGAGTTGGTGTCGCTGATCAAGCGCTTTGTCCAGCCGAATAAACTCAATGCGGACGTCACAGTATCCTCAAGCACCAATGATTCAGAAGGTCTGGCACAGCGTTACGGCCTGCTCGGAAGCAGTCCCGCGATTTTGCAAGTGCTGCGCACCATCGGTCGTTTGTCATCTACCGAAGTGAATGTATTGTTGACCGGCGAAACCGGTACGGGCAAGGAACTGGTCGCGCGCGCGATTCACACCACCAGCCCACGCAGCCAAGGGACATTCATCGCTATCAGTACGGCGGCGATTCCGGCGAATATGCTCGAATCCGAACTATTCGGTCACGAAAAAGGTGCGTTTCCGGGGGCGGGACAAGCGCGCACAGGGCGTTTTGAAGAAGCCGAAGGCGGAACCCTATTTTTGGATGAAATCGGTGATATGCCCTTGGATTTACAAGCGCGCTTATTGCGCGTGTTATCCGAAGGTGTACTCTACCGCGTAGGCGGTAGCGAGCTGATTAAAACCAATGTGCGCATCATCGCCGCCACACATCAGAATCTCGCACAGCGGGTGGAGCAAGGGCTGTTCCGCGTCGATTTGTACCACCGTTTGAACGTCGTGGGTATTCAGTTGCCTGCACTGCGTGATCGGCCGGAGGACATTCCGCAGCTGATGCAGCATTTCCTCACACAAGCAGCCAAAGAATTGAACCTGTCCGCACCCAAAGTGCTGTCGCCCACCGCCATTGACGTGTGCCAAAAAGCCGTGTGGAATGGTAATGTGCGGCAGTTGGATAACGTTTGTCGGTGGTTGACGGTGATGACACCGACACAATTAGTGAACGAAGTCGATCTGCCGCCGGATGTGCGCGAGCGCACCAGTGAAATGAACCCGACTGTAGGCGCGAGCGCAGGTGGGGTGACCGGTACGAGCACTTGGCAGGAGTTGTTGCGCATGGCGGTGCGACAGGGGCTGAACGATCAAGTGCCGGCGGTCATGCTCAAGCTGCAAGACCAATTCGAGCAAACCGTGATTAACGAAGCGCTCAAATACACGCACAATCACCGCCAGAAAGCCGCGCAATTGCTCGGGATCGGGCGCAATACCATTACCCGCAAGGTCAGAGATTGATCCTTCGCCACGAAAAACATGACAAACCCCGCAAATCGCGGGGTTTGTTGGTTATTAATGGACGCTTACGGTACAATGCCGCATCTCAAAATAATTGTTTGTTGACCTTATCGCTTTTTATCTCATAAAAATATGAATCAGCACTATTCAGAAACCGACATACGCGTACTCAAAGGCTTGGAACCGGTCAAAGAGCGGCCGGGCATGTATACCCGCACGGAAAATCCGCTGCACATCATCCAAGAGGCGATTGACAATGCGGCCGATGAGGCGCTGGGCGGATTTGGTTCCAGTATCGCGGTGACGCAACACGCCGATGGCTCTATCAGTGTGGAGGACGATGGGCGCGGGATTCCGATTGGGATACACCCAGAGGAAGGCGTACCGGTGCTGGAAATCGTGTTCACACGTTTGCACGCGGGCGGTAAGTTTAATAAAGCCGATGGCGGCGCGTATGCGTTCTCCGGTGGTTTGCATGGGGTTGGCGTGTCTGTGACCAATGCTTTGTCCACGCGCTTGGATGTTACCGTTTGGCGTGACAAACAGGTGGCTACCATAGGTTTTTCTGCGGGTGATGTGGTCGCGCCGTTGCAAACGCGTGATGCGACGCGTGGTGAGAAGAAAAGTGGTACGCGCGTACACGTCATGCCCGATCCCAAATATTTTGATTCGCCGAACATTCCGCAGGCGGAATTAGAGCGGTTATTGCGTGCCAAAGCGGTGCTGATGTCGGGTGTCAAAGTCACGTTGAGCAATGAAAAAACAGGACAAACCCAAACATGGTTGTATCAAGATGGTCTGCAAGGCTATCTGCGCGAAAATCTGGAGCAGGACGCGTTGATTCCACTGTTTTCCGGCAGCTCCTTTGCCGGTGCGAATGATGAACAATTCGCCGAGGGCGAGGGTGCTGAGTGGGTGATCGCGTGGACGCGCGAGGGTGGTTTGCTGCGCGAGAGCTACGTCAATCTGATCAGCACGCCGGCTGGCGGTTCGCATGAGGCGGGTGTACGCGAAGGCGTATTCGGCGCGGTGAAAAGTTTCATTGAGCTGCATGCGCTGTTGCCCAAAGGTGTGAAGCTGATTTCCGATGACGTGTTCAGTCGCGCATCGTTTGTACTCTCCACCAAAGTGCTCGATCCGCAATTTCAAGGGCAAACCAAGGAACGTCTGAACAACCGCGATGCGGTCAAACTGGTGGCGCAAGCAACCCGTCCGGCGCTCGAATTGTGGCTCAATCAGCACGTGGATTATGGCAAGGCGCTGGCCGAATTGGTCATCGCGCAAGCGCAAGCACGCAATAAGGCCGCGCAAAAAGTCGAGAAAAAGAAAAGCTCCGGTGTGGCGGTTTTGCCGGGCAAATTGACCGACTGCGAGTCCGATGATATTGGACTGAATGAGTTATTTTTGGTCGAGGGCGACTCGGCTGGCGGCTCGGCGAAAATGGGGCGCGACAAAGAGTTTCAAGCAATTTTGCCGCTGCGCGGTAAAGTGCTGAACACTTGGGAGGTCGATAAAGATCGACTGTTTGCCAACAACGAGGTGCATGACATTGCCGTTGCCATCGGTGTGGATCCGCATGGTATCAACGACACGCCAGATTTATCGGGGCTGCGTTATGGCAAAATCTGCATCTTGTCCGATGCGGACGTGGACGGCTCACACATTCAAGTGCTGCTCTTGACCCTGTTTTTCAAACATTTTCCGAAACTTGTTGATGCAGGGCATGTGCACATTGCGCGTCCGCCGCTGTTCCGCGTAGATGTGCCGGCGCGTGGTAAAAAGCAGGCGCAGAAAGTGTACTGTCTCGATGCAGACGAACTCAATCGTACACAGGATAAACTGCTCAAGGATGGTCTGAAAGACGGCTCATGGCAAGTGTCGCGTTTTAAAGGTTTGGGTGAAATGAATGCCGAACAGCTCTGGGAAACCACCATGAATCCCGATACGCGTCGCTTGGCGCAGGTGGTTGACGGCGGCGATAGCAAAAGCATGATGCATATGTTGATGGGGAAATCCGAAGCCTCTTCTCGTCGTGCTTGGCTTGAAGAAAAAGGTAATTTGGCTCAAACGGATATCTAAACTCCTTAAGGTTTGATATGTCAATTTCAGAGTTAATACAGCATGCGCGTACGCTGATACAACAAAAACAGTTTGAACAGGCTCTAAATTTTCTTAATGCTCATAACGAGTTAGAGCAGCAAGAGTCTGCTTGTAGTTTAAAAGGCCAATGTGCATACGCTTTATCTCGTTGGTCTGAAGCGCAAACTTATTACAACTTAGTCATTAAGTTAAATCCGGAATCCTATGCTGCTTGGTATAACTTAGCAAATACTTTGAAGTTTCAAGGGTTGTCTGATGAGGCGGAGGTTGCATTTCAAAAAGCGATTGATTTGAATCCTAATTTTTTTCAAGCGTTATTTAACCTTGCTAATTTGTTGGTTGATAAGGGTGATTTGGATCGAGCGGAGACTAATTTTTTAGCTGCCATCAACGCCAATCCGAGTTATACCGCTGCTTACAATAACCTCGGGTTTTTGTATCAAAATCAACAGCGTTGGATTGAAGCTGAGCAGATGTTTGCTCAAGCAATACAAATTGATCCGAATTTTGCTGATGCTCATTTGAATCGAGCCATTGTTTTATCTCGTTTGGGGCAGATTGAGCAATCAAAACTGGCTTATAAAGAAGCCATCAAGCTACAACCGAAAATGGTAGTGGCTTATAACAATTTGGCTAATTTGTTGAGTTCGCAACAAGAGTACCTTGAAGCCGAACAATTACTTGGGCAGGCGGTGCAAATCAATCCCAATTATGCGGAGGCTTATAATAGCTTAGGTGTTTTGCTGTGGCGTCAGAAGCGACTTTTGGAGGCAGAGCAGTCTTTATTCCAATCCATTCGCGTTAATCCAAAATATACCTCGGCTTATATCAACTTAGGTTTGGTTTATATAGAGCAAAAACGAATTGCAGAAGGCGAATCGGCCTATAGAAAAGCTTTAGAAATCAATTCCAATGATGTTCAGGCTTTGACTCATTTGGGTTTTTTGTTACGAGAAAGACGGCGTTATACCGAGGCAAAAGAGATCTATCAGCGCTTATATGATATTAAAACAGCTCAGCGCAAATCCGGTGAGAGCTCTGATGTGGATTTAGACTACTTGGGAAATTTATTAGATACCAAAAGTCAAATGTGTGATTGGGAGGGGTGGTTATCGCTAGAGCATGAGTTCGTTTCTTGTTTAGAACAAGGTTTTTATGTTGGACAGCCCTTTATTAGCTTATTTTTACCGAATGTGTCCGCAACTTCGCAGAGAAAGCTTGCTCAATTATATGCTTATAGAAAAGTTGGGCATGAGTTAGATTTGCCTGTTTTGGCTGATCGTGCGGAGTTTGGGGTTGCCAAGACTAATTCACAGGCATCACGTTTGCATATTGGCTATTTATCACCAGATTTTGGCAAGCATCCGATTACTCGCTTATTAACCGATGTGTTACATGCGCATAATCGTGATAAATATACAATCAGTTTGTATGCCTGTGGTGAGCGCGAAGAAGGGCCTGAGCGACGTCGACTGCGTGAAATTGCAGACCATTTTATTGATGTGCATCTGCTATCAGATGAGGAAGCTGCCAAGCGGATACGCGATGATCAAGTTGATATCTTGGTTGATTTGGCTGGCTATACACAGGGTGCTCGTCAAGGAATTACGGCCCGTCGACCATCACCGGTGATTGCGGCGTGGCTGGGCTATATTGGGACATTGGGTGAAAAGCGTTTAGCAGATTATGTGTTGGGCGATGAAATAACGACACCCAAAGAGCATACGTCATTTTTTAGTGAGAATATTGTTCAGCTACCCAACTGTTTTCAACCCAATATGAGTAGAGAGCAGCTACTCCCAGTCAATCGTGCACAGTTTTCTTTACCGGATGATGCGATTGTTTTGTGTAGTTTCAATCAGGCCTTTAAGTTGAATCCAGAGCTTTGGGATGACTGGTGCGAAATCTTGCAGCGATCGCATAAAGCAGTTTTGTGGCTCGCGCCTTTATCAGATGTGGCACAAAAAAATTTACGAAAAGTAGCTCATGAGCAGGGTATAGAATCTGAAAGGATTATTTTTGCCCAGCAATTGCCATTATTCGAGCATCAAAGCAGAATTCAAGTCGCTGATTTGGCTTTGGATACTTTTCCATATGGCTCTGGAACAACAGCAAGTGATGTATTGAGAGCCGGAGTCCCACTGGTTACCAGAGTCGGCGAAACGTTTGTATCAAGAATGGCAGCAAGCTTGTTGCATAGTCTGCAATTGGATGAATTGGTGACTCAAACGAGGGCAGAATACATTGATTTGGTGTGTCGCTTGGCTAATAATCCGTCTGAATTGATGAAAATAAGAGAACGCTTGATGGAGCAATTGGAATGTTCGGCTTTATTTAATCCCGAATTGTTTGCCGTTAATTTAGAAAAAGCCTATTCTGAAATTTGGTCTCATTACCAGAACAACAATAATGCCAACAATGTGGTGAAAATTATAGAGCAATGATTTTTCATAAGGGCAACTCATGAGCGCAGATCGGTATAACGCGATTTTTGAAAACTTCCAGCAAGGTCAATATGTCCAGGTTCAAGACCTGGTAGATACTCTATTGCCGACAGCAGATAAGCAATATATCCCTTATTTATTAAATATTGCAGGAGCAAGCGCGTTTGCACTCAAAAATTATGCTCAAGCTAGAGATTATTGGCTCAAGCTCGTGCAGGTTGCCCCTGATTTTCAGGGAGCTCACAGCAATTTGGCCAATGCGTATCGATTCCTCAATCACTTAGACAATGCTGAGCTTCATTATCGTGAAGCATTAGAGCTGAATGAACAAAATGAGGTGGCCTTAAGTAGTTTGGGGTACTTGCTTAAATCTCAAAAAAAATGGATAGAGGCACATAAATTATTTTTTGAGTTAGCCAAACTCAAACCTAAAGATACTTCTGTTTTATTGAACTTGGCAGAGATTAGCCAAAACTTAGGTGAGTATGATCAAGCAGTTATTTATGCTCAAAAAGCTCTAGATATTAGCCCGAGTGATGCTGAAATACATTACAGGCTGGGCGTGTATTATTGGGAATTGCAAAATTGGTCACAGGCAGAACAATATTTTCAATCGAGCTTACTATATGATGCCAAGCATCTGAATGCATATTTGGCTTTGGGAAATTTATGGAAAAATCAACACCGCTTAAAAGCAGCTAAAGCATTATACCAACGTGCCATTCAAGCTATTCCGAATGATCCCAAATTACATAGTCGCTTGGGACATGTTCTGGCCGGCTTGTCTGAGTATGAACAGGCGGCTACTGAATTTGATCGAGTGTGTGAAATTAATTCTGATTATCCTTCGGCTAAGGGTTTTGCTATTCATATGCGTTTACAGGCATGTCATTGGCATGGTTTGGATGACTATGTTAAGCAAATCAAGCAAGAAATCAATCAAGGTAAACAATTAATTGATCCTCTGACGTCTTTGGCATTGCCTCAACTAAATGGTATTGAGTTACGAGATATCGCTCATGATTATGTGCATTGCAGTTTTAAAGACGAATTTAAAAGGCCACCTTTGGTTGAGGCTCATAAAGTATCCGATCAACGGATATTGAAAGTTGGATATTTTTCTCCGGACTTTGGCAATCACCCCATAACTCATTTGATTAAAGATGTGTTGCTCGCACATGATCCTAAACGTATAGAGCTTTACTTATTTTCCTATGGTGAGCGAGGAGATGAGGCCGAGCAGTTCGGACTAAAAGGAGCTGCGCATCAATTTATCTCCCTACAGGGAAAAAGTTCATTACAGATGGCACAGATTATCGCTGCGCATCAAATTGATATTCTGGTCGATTTGGCTGGATATACGCGATCCAGCAGGGCGGATGTTTTGGCTTTGAGGCCTGCTCCGATCATAGTGTCTTGGTTGGGCTTTGTGGGAACTTTGGGGGATCGTCGCTTGGCTGATTACATCATTGGCGATCCAGTGGTTACACCTGAATCCCTATCCCACTTATACAGTGAATCTATCGTGCAGTTACCCGGTGTGTTTCAGCCGAATGCACATTGGGAAATATCCAAACAATCCTTTACTCGAGAGGATATGGGATTGCCGAATGATGCTGTAGTTCTGTGTAGTTTTAATCAAGCATTTAAGCTGAATCCGGATTTATGGGATGACTGGTGTTCAATATTGAAACAAGCGCCGAAGGCCGTGCTATGGTTAGCGCCACTGAATGCGCAAGCGCAGCATAATTTGTTAGATCAAGCAAAACAACAAGGTCTTGATGCAAATAGAATTGTTTTTGCACAAAAGCTACCTTTAGCAGAGCACCGCGCCAGAATTGGCTTGGCTGACTTAGCTCTCGATACTTATCCATATGGATCAGGTACAACTGCGAGTGATACTTTGCGTTCAGGAGTCCCTTTATTAACGCGAATGGGTGAAAGCTTCGCATCGCGAATGGCGGGTAGTTTATTGTTGCATTTGGGTTTACCTGAGCTAATTGTTCAAAGTCGTTCTAATTTTGTGCAAAAAGCAGTTGATTTGATCGCTCATCCTGAAGATTTGAGGGCTTTAAAAACAAAGTTGAGTCGTGCTTGCCAAGACCAAACACGTTTTGATCCGAAGTTGTTTGCTCATAAGCTCGAAAAGGCCTATGAACAAATGTGGCAGAGAAAGATGCCTATATTGGATGTAGAGTTGAAAGTAGACGATAATTTATCAGCAAAAGTAAATCACTTGTTTGAAGACAAGCAATATGATGAAGTATTGTCACTTGTGGCTGATAGCCAATCGACTGATCTAAAATTATTAAATTTAGCGAGTCATGCTGCTTATCATCTGAAACGCTGGTCAATTGCTGAACAGTATTATTATAAATTAACACAATTACAGCCTTTATCAGAGTCGAATTGGTTTAACCTGGCTCAAGTTTTCAGATTCCAAAATAAGATTGAGCTTGCAGAAAACGCTTATCAGAAAGCTCTGGATATTCATCCAAAATTTACACGAGCTCGGATCGCTTTGGCTAATCTGTATGTTGTTCAAAAGAACCATATTGAAGCTAAAAAACACTTTGAGCAGATTTTAGCTCAGGATCACAATAATATACAGGCGCTCAATGATTATGGCTGTATGTTACTGGATCAACAAGATTATTCGAAAGCACAAAAAATTTTTGAGCAGTTATTGCAGTCAGCTCCTCATAATGCCAATGGTTATTTCAATTTAGGGTTGGCGTTAATGAAACAGGGTGTAAAAAATATTGCAGAGATCGCATATCGAAAGGCGATTGAGTACGATCCACATTTTGCACGTCCTTACTTTCAGTTGGCTAACTTGCTTCATGATAAAGGTGAGTTAGAGCAAGCGCAGCATTTTTATGAAAAATTGGTTCAGATTCAACCAAGTTTTATTGGTGGTATGGGGAGTGTTTTAGCAACTCAGGCGAAACGATGTGATTGGTCAATTTCCACTTATGCCAATACTGATCGTATTCGAGAACAGTTCAAACACGATCATCCCGCATCAGTCCCTTTTGTATTGATTTCATTTATGGATTTTGATGCACAAGATCAGAGGAAGGCTGCTGAGATATATGTTAAATCTCAATGGGGATCCTTAAGTTCTGGCAACAATTATTTACTAAAGCACTCACATAATCTTACGCAACCTCGTTCAGGGCAACGCTTAAAGATTGCATATTTATCTGCAGATTTTTATGATCATGCGACCTCCCGACTAATGGTTGAAATGTTTGAGCTGCATGATCGGCAGCGTTTTGAAATTTATGGTATTTCCTTTGGTCCAGATCAACCAAGTCTTTTGCAGACACGTGTGCGCCAATCCTTTGAGCATTTTATTGATGCGCGGACGTGGAGTGATCGGGATATTGCTCAATGGATGTTGGATAAACAAATTGATATTGCGGTCGATTTAAAAGGATTCACCAGTGGTAGTCGTTTCGGTATTTTTTTACATAAATCTGTACCGATACAAGTAAATTACTTGGGCTATCCTGGAACTTTAGGCCATTCGTGTATTGACTATATTTTAGGGGATCAATGGGTAACGCCCTTTGATGCTTCAAACGATTATAGCGAAGCTATAGTTCAATTGCCGCACAGCTACCAAGTCAATGATCGTCATCGAGTGATTGGTGTAACGCCAACTCGCGCTGAATTGGGGTTACCTGAAGATGCATT
The DNA here is from genome assembly GCA_964481695.1 of uncultured Hydromonas sp. Classification (GTDB taxonomy): domain Bacteria; phylum Pseudomonadota; class Gammaproteobacteria; order Burkholderiales; family Burkholderiaceae; genus CTSOIL-112. Next base: position 20,320 of record CAYZVI010000003.1, read on the forward strand.
TGTATTTTGTTCGTTTAATAATAATTACAAAATCACACCAAAAGTCTATGATATTTGGATGCGACTTTTAGATAAAGTTCCGAACAGTGTTTTGTGGTTATTATCCGATAATCCTGATGCGGAAAATAATTTGAAAAAGCAAACTATTGCTCGAGGTATTGACGAAAAGCGTGTGATATTTGCAGCACGAGCATCCTTATCAGAACATTTAGCACGCCAACGCTGTGCGGATTTATTTTTGGATACTTGGCCATGTAATGCTCATACTACCTGCAGTGATGCACTCTGGGCTGGTTTGCCCGTTCTTACGTGTACGTATGCTAAAACTTTTGCAGGTCGTGTAGGTGCCAGTCTGTTACAAGCAGTCAACCTACCTGAATTAATTACAGATACCCCTGAAGCTTATGAAGAAGCCGCATTGAATTTGGCTAATAATCGTCAATATTTGTCTGAGATTAAGAATAAGCTCGGACGTCAGCTTGAGCTAAATCCGCCATTGTTTGATACGCCTTTGTTCGTAAAGCATATTGAACAGGCTTTCGAACACATGTGGGCGAACTACGAATCTGGTCAAGCTCCTAAAGCGTTTCGGGTTGAGTGTTTAGATAATAAAACGATTGCTGAACAAAATGAGCTGCATAATTTGAGAGAATCTGGTTCCGAGATGGGACATACGATTAAAGTTCAGACCTCTGAACACCAATATAAGTTCGATGTGCTCATAGCGCAACCCAAAGGCTATGCGTTTTCAGCGGCATTTGATGAGGTGGCACACGGTATTGCACAAGGACTGCGAGAGAATGGGCATTTCAGTCAAGTACGTTATGTCAGCTCTTTTAGCACCGATTCTGACTATATTCCGATTATTTTTGCAGCGCATCTTTTACCAGATGAGCCGATTCCGGCTAATGCAATTATTTATAATTTGGAACAGATTAATTCAGGCAGTCGGCTACTGAATGAAAAATATTTAAATCAGCTTAAAAACCATATAGTGTGGGACTACAGTCAACGCAATATTCAGGCACTGAAACAAAAAGGTGTCAATAATATTTTTCACGTTCCGATTGGTTATGCCCAAGATTTAGATCGATTTAAATCGAATCAGTCTCAAGACATTGATATCCTTTTCTATGGCTCAGTTAATCAACGTAGAAAAGTGATTCTGGATCAATTGAGGGAGCGAGGGCTTAAGGTTGTAAATGTAGTCGGTTTACTTGGCAAGCAACGCGATGAGTTAATTGCACGAGCCAAGCTTGTGCTTAACATGCATTTTTACCCGACTTTCATTTTTGAAATTGTGCGAGTGAGCTATTTGTTGAATAATTCAATCGCAGTGGTCTCAGAGTTAAATAGCAATACTGAAATTTATCCGCTTGAACTCAAAGATGCTATTGAGGGAGTGCCTTATGAAGGACTTGTTGATGCTTGCGAAAGCTTGATTCATAACGAAAATAGGCGGTTAGCATTAGTCGAAAAATCCAAGAAAATTTTTCAAAAGTTCCCTCAAAGCTTATTTCTAAAGTCCGCTTTAGCTGTGCTCGGTCAATTGCAGTCAGTGCGAGGCAAAACGGATGAACAATTGCTTGAGTCTTGTCAAGATTTGTTTAATCGGGGTGAATATAGTGCAGTCGTTGAACAGTTAAAAACACAGAATATCGACCACCATTTTGATCTTCTTAATTTATTAGCCAAAGCTCATAACAATCTAAAACAATGGCCCGAAGCAATTTTTTTTTGGGAGAAAACACTAAAAATCCGCCCAAGCTCTGCAGCCAATCATTTTAATGTTGGGAATGCATGCTTTGCTCTGGATCAATTACCGCAGGCTCGTATCTATTATGAAAAGGCCATAAAAATCCGGCCAGATTTTTCAGACGCATTGTTTAATTTGGCTGCGGTTTTGGGTGAAATGAGACTGCTCGATGAATGTGAACAAACTTACCGTAAGCTGATTAAACAAAACCCCACTTATGCAAGTGCGTATACAAACTTGGCTGGTTTGGTGCTGGATCAAGGTAAGGCTGATGAAGCAGAGGCTTTATTGAAACAAGCCATAGCTCTCAATTCCAAAGCGATCAATGCGTATAATAATTTAGCTAATTTATATAAAGGGCAAAACCGCTTTGCAGAAGCGAAACAAATGTTTGACCAAGTGTTGAGCCTAAATCCCAATTATGTTGGCGCATTGGGTGGGGCTGTGCACTGCGCTGTTCGTTCGTGCGCTTGGGAAAAGCGTTCGGAGCAGATACAAGCGATTAGTGAAAGAATAAAACAAAGTCAGCCGGTGGTAATTCCCTTCACATTATTGGGGCTGGAAGGCGTTGATCCGCAACTTCAACTAAAGGCAGCAAGAAACTATGTTTCAGCGCAATGGCAGGGATTAGCTCATTTCAAAGGCTTGATTGATTCTAACGCCATACGGGTAAAAAACAAAAATGAACGAATCAATATAGCCTATTTATCAGCGGATTTTCACCATCATGCCACTTCTCAGTTGATGGCTGAGATGTTGGAATTGCATGATAGGCAGCGATTTAAAGTTTATGGAATATCATTTGGCCCAGATCGTGCAAGTGAGCTGACTCATCGTGTTCGCAATGCTTTCGAATCGTTTGTCGACGTTCGCCAATGGAGTGATGAGCAAGTGGCTCGTTGGATGCTTCAAGAGCAAATTGATATTGCGATTGATTTAAAAGGATTTACTGCGGATAGTCGATTTGGTATTTTTTTATACAAAGGCGCTCCTATCCAAGTGAATTATTTGGGGTATCCGGGTTCATTAGGTCATCCTTGCATTGACTACATTATTGGTGATCGTTGGGTTACGCCATTTGATCAGCAATCTAATTTTAGTGAGCGCATCGTGCAAATGCCTCATAGTTACCAAGTGAATGATCGAAAACGCTCAATCGCTCAAACTCCGACACGTAAAGAGTTAGGGTTGCCTGAAAATGCATTTGTTTTTTGTAGCTTTAACAATAATTATAAAATCACACCGTACGTATATGATGTGTGGATGAGATTGCTACAGGCAATTCCTAATAGTGTGCTGTGGTTGTTATCCGATAATCAAGATGCAGAGCAAAATTTAAAATCCGAAGCACAAAAGCGAGGAGTATCATCAGATCGGATTGTATTTGCTCCTCGCGCGTATTTACCGAACCACTTGGCGCGTCATCGTTGTGCAGATTTGTTTTTGGATACATGGCCGTGTAATGCCCATACGACATGCAGTGATGCATTATGGACTGGTTTGCCAGTTTTGACCTGCACTGGAGAAACTTTTGCAAGTCGCGTAGCGGCGAGCTTGCTCGATGCTGTTGGGCTAACTGAGTTAATAACTGACAATCCTTTGGACTATGAGCAAAAAGCGTTGGCTTTGGCAAAAAATCCGCAGCTATTGAATCAAATAAAAGATCAATTGCAACAGGGACTATTACGACAAGATTTGCCTTTGTTTGATACGCCAAGGTTTGTTAAGGATATTGAGGCTGCGTATGAGCAAATGTGGAATCGCTATCAGGCAGGGCTTAAACCTCAGGAGTTTGCGGTTGTTGAAAACGAGTCAAATATAGGGGGCTTGCAGCGGGATGCTTTGCCGGCTCCTCAGGTAAGCAACTCTGAAGCAGAATTTCAAAAATCCTACCAAACCGCGACCCAGCATTTTTATCAAGGGCAATTTGAGCAAGCTTTGAGTAGTGCATTAGACATGCAAAAATTGGCTCCTGATGATTCTTTGGGTTTCTTGTGTGCTGGGATTGCGTGTATCCATTTGGGAAGATATAGTGAAGCCAAACAAAATTATCAAACGCTGTATGATCGAGGTGTACGTGATGTCGCTATTCTCGATGGTTTGGCTCATGCTTGTTTTGAATTAGGTGAAATGGATAATTGCACTCGGTTTGGTTTGGCTGCTTTAGAGATGAAAGATCGCTCAGTGCAGGTAGTTGATGTATCTTTTCCACCGCGTCGCTCATTTAGCCCTACGACTCCTGAAAAGAACATTATTGCTTTTTCGTTATATGGTGATAATTCTAAATACTGCGAAACAGCATATCTAAACGTACAAACCCAGCAGTCTTGCTTTCCAAGTTGGACATGTCGATTCTATGTGGATGAATCGGTTCCGATGGAAATTAAACAACGTTTACAACAAGCAGGTGCTCAAGTGATTGAGGTTTCTGAGGAGCAAAAACGACGCTTGCCCGGAACCATGTGGCGATTTTTAGCAATAGACGACCCGTCCGTGGATTTTATTTTGTTTAGAGATTCTGATTCATTGATCTCTAAGCGTGAATTTGAGGCAGTGCAAGAGTGGTTAGACTCACCGTATTATTTCCATATGATGCGTGACTATGGTTCACACACAGAACTGATTTTAGCGGGTATGTGGGGTATGGCTAAAGGCGCATTATCTTCTCAGTATGAGAAGATGTGCGATTACGTGCAAAAAGCCCCTCATCCGACACATGTTGATCAAAACTACTTAAGAGAGCATGTTTGGGCGATCATGCGCCATAGTTTACTTCAACACGACCGTTGCTTTGGTTTTCTCAATGCACATCCTTTTAAATCAAACGCGATAGGAAGTGAGCATATTGGGGATGATTTGGCTAACCAGCCGATTGTTGTGTCAACTGAAGCTTCAGATGGGGTATTAATTGATTGGGTTGTTCAAGAGGTAGCAACCAATGCTTTGGTTTGCCACTATCGCAGTATCTGCACTAAGGGTAAGCTTAAACTGTATTTACCAAAACCCTATATAGGTAAAATCCAAAAGGGCATATGGAAAATCAATTTTGCAAGTAGTGTGAATAAAAATGCATCTGAAACATAAGTTATTGTTTTTAATGTAAAATGACTTATTTAGTTATAACTGAGTGAAATTACAATATGAATGTTGGCTCATCCTTGAAACTGTCTTTGGCTACAGCAATTGCATCGTTTGGTGTATTCGGTGTGATGGGTGTCGCTTGTGCTGACACTGCGCTGAGTAGCGATTTAATTGCACCTCCGGAGATGAAGGCTGTTGCTTTTGACACGGACATCTTAGTATTAGATACACAAATTAAGCAAAAGAGCTTACCTGCCTCTAAAGAAGAGTCCAAGCAGATTGCTACACAAGCTACCAAACGCTCAGCTAAGACAAATAAATCTGCTCAAGCCACTAAATCCAAGGATACAGAGGTTAATGTCTTGGGTGGTTTGTATGTTTATGTGGACGCCATGGGTGTTCCTCATTACTCATTGCAAAAGCTTGATGATAATTATCAATTATTTGCCAATGCCGGCCCGGTCATGGACAGCGATATTAAATTGGCTGTGGGTATGCCCGATACGCATTTGGGTAGCGTAGGCTTGTATAACTACGGAGGTGCATCTGCTTCTGTGCAGCGTCGCTTGCTCAATAACCCAGGTTTGGCGCGTTATGAAGCGACTATTCGTAAACATGCGAATATGCACGGCGTGGACATCAATCTGGTGAAAGCCGTGATGGCGGCGGAGTCAGGGTTTAACTCTACTGCCTTATCTCCAAAAAACGCCATGGGCTTGATGCAGGTGATTCCGCCGACAGCCGCGCGTTATGGTGTTTCTGCTGAGCAATTAATGAGTCCTGAGCGCAATATTTATGCGGGTGTGCGTTATTTACGTGATTTGTCACGCATGTTCCAAGGGCGTCCGGACCTGATTGTGGCGGCCTATAATGCCGGTGAGGGCGCGGTTTATAAATACAATCGTCGTATCCCACCTTATGCGGAAACGCAGAACTATGTGCGCACTGTGATGCAATACTATCAAGTATACAGTGGTAACAGCATGGGGCGTGGAAATATGGATGTCAATATTCGCAATGTGTCTGCTGGTAAAAAAGGTCGTGTCATTATGACTTCAACGCCAGCGAGTAGCTCGCGTCGAGCAATGCAGCGTTTGGGTAATACACCCGTGGCTAACTAAGAGGAACTCAGCCTTAGACATAGCTAAATACCGCATCTTCATTTAAAATGAGCCCTTAATTTTTAAGGGCTTTTTTCATATTGGGACATTCATGTCAAATTCTGATGATTTATTGACGGTAGAAAACGACGACAGCAGTGTGTTACTCGCACAGTACGCCGAGCGGGCGTATTTGGACTACGCTGTATCGGTGGTCAAAGGCCGAGCCTTACCCGATGTAGCCGATGGGCAAAAACCGGTGCAGCGTCGCATTTTGTACGCGATGCATGAGATGGGGCTGGCAGCAAACGCCAAACCGGTGAAATCTGCACGCGTGGTCGGTGATGTACTGGGCAAATACCATCCGCACGGAGACTTGTCTGCGTATGAGGCGTTGGTACGTCTGGCGCAGGATTTCTCGTTGCGCTATCCGTTGATTGACGGGCAGGGGAACTTTGGCTCGCGTGACGGCGATGGTGCGGCGGCGATGCGTTATACCGAGGCGCGTTTGACACCGATTGCGTCGTTGCTGCTCGATGAATTGGACATGGGTACGGTGGATTTTACACCGAACTACGATGGCTCGATGGAGGAGCCGGAGCTGCTGCCCGCGCGTTTGCCATTTGTCTTGCTCAATGGCGCATCGGGCATTGCCGTCGGTATGGCGACTGAAATTCCATCGCACAATCTGAATGAAGTGGCGCAAGCAGCAGTCGCATTAATCAAACGTCCGAATCTGCCGGATGAAGATTTGGCCGCGATTTTGCCTGCGCCGGACTTCCCAGGCGGCGGACAGATTACCAATAATTTGAATGAAATCGCGCAGATGTACGCGACGGGAAAAGGCTCGATCAAGGTGCGCGCGCGCTGGAATATCGAAGAATTAGCACGTGGCCAGTGGCAGCTGGTGGTGTATGAATTGCCACCGAATACGTCTAGCCAAAAGGTGCTGGAGGAAATCGAAGAGCTGTCCAATCCGAAAGTAAAAACTGGCAAAAAATCGCTGATGCCGGAGCAGCAAAATACCAAACAATTGATTTTATCTATGCTCGACACGGTACGTGACGAATCGGGTAAGGATGCGCCGGTGCGTCTGGTATTTGAGCCGAAATCCAAAAATATTTCGGTGGAAGAATTCAGTAATTTCTTGCTGTCCAACACCAGTCTGGAAGGATCGGTTTCTTTGAATTTGGTGATGGTTGGCCGTGATGGCCGTCCATGCCAAAAATCGTTGCGTGAAGTATTGACCGAGTGGATTTCATTCCGCCGCGATACGGTCACGCGTCGTACACAGTTCCGCGTGCAGAAGGTGTCCGACCGAATTCACATTCTCGAAGGGCGCGAAATCGTTCTGCTCAATATTGACGAAGTGATTGCCATCATCCGTGAATCGGATGAGCCGAAACCAGCGTTGATTGAGCGATTCGGTTTGTCTGAACGTCAAGCCGAAGACATTCTCGAAATCCGTTTGCGCCAATTGGCGCGGCTCGAAGCGATCAAAATCGAGCAAGAGTTGATGGGGCTGCGTGAAGAATTGATTGGGTTGTACGAGCTGCTCAATGACGAAAGTGTATTGAAACGCCTGCTCATCAAAGAAATCGAAGCCGATGCGAAAAAATTCGGTGACGCACGCCGCACGTTGCTCGAAGAAGCGCAAAAAGCCAGCGTCAGCGTCGCAGTTGTGGATGAGGCGATCACTGTGATCGTCTCGAAAAACGGCTGGGTGCGCGCACGTACTGGTCATCAGGTTGAAATAGATACACTGGCCTTCAAGCAGGGCGACGCGCTGCACGATGTGTATCTGTGCCGATCGGTGAATCATTTATACGCGCTCGATAGCAAAGGGCGTGCGTATTCCGTGCCTGTGTCGGCATTGCCGGGCGGACGCGGTGACGGCGTGCCATTGGCCACTTTGGTCGATGTGCAGGACGGCGCGATTCTGGCACAATATTTCGCCGGTGCGGATGATACGCGACTGGTGATTGCGACGGCGCAGGGCATGGGCTTTGCCTGTATTGCCAGTGATTTGCAAAGTCGTGTGCGTGCGGGTAAAGCGTTCGTGAATCTGGCTAAAGACGACGCTATCTTAAAAATGAGTGCGATAGATGCAAATGATCTGTATTTGGCGTGTCTGGCCAATGATGGTCGATTGCTCAATTTCAGCTTGGTCGAATTGAAAGAACTCAACAGCGGCGGTAAAGGTGTGATTCTGATGGATATTACCGAGCCGGTAAGGCTGGCGGATGTGTTGCCCAACGATGGCATTGCCTTGTTGGTGCAATCGGTCAGTCGCAGTGGCAAAGCACAGGAGCTGCGTTTGGCAGGCAGCAGTTTGCAGGCGTTTGTCGCCGCGCGTGCGCGTAAAGGTAAAGTGATCGATGCCAAACTCAAACTGCAAGGTTTGAAACGCATTGTGACACCGACGTTGTCATAAATATTGGGATTAGATGGTTGCTTTTAATGCGTTTGCTGGTTGATCTGAATTGTTTGGATGCTTAATTGCATTTATTTTTGCTTGCTTTGTGGATATTTTTTGTTTATTGTTCGCTCATTGGTATTTTGCCAATTAAATGACTATTAAATAGATTTATCACGCACAGTTGTATTGACGCTCAATCGGCGTTTTTGTAACTGGTTCACATAGGGGAAAATATGAAAGCGACTTGGTTCAAATCAGCAATGATGATTTCAGGTGTGTTGGCTTTGGCGGCTTGCGGTGGCGGCGATAAAAAGCCAGCTGATCAGGCAGCGGCTCCGGGTGCTACTCCAGCACCTCCGCCAGTAATCAATACGATTCAAAAAATTAAAGACAAGGGCGTGGTTGTGGTCGGCCATCGTGAGTCTTCGATTCCTCATTCATATTTGGTGGATGGCAAACCGGTCGGTTATTCGATGGATGTTTGCGCGGCGATCGTTGATCAATTGAAAAAAGATTTGAGCTTGCCAAACTTGAAAGTGGAATATAAAGCGGTCACTTCATCGACTCGTATTCCTGAAATCCAAGCGGGCAACATCGACATGGAATGCGGTACGACCACGAACAGTTTGAAACGCCAAGAACAAGTGGCTTTCTCTACCAATCATTATGTGACTGAAGTACGCATGGTGGTGAAAAAAGGTTCTAACATCAAATCCATCGCCGATTTGGATGGTAAAGCCGTTGTGACTACACAAGGTACGACTTCGGACAAGTACATCAAACAAGGTGAGCAATCGGCCAAAGTTAACGTAACCAATGTGTTTGGTAAAGACCATGCGGACTCATTTGCACAAGTTGAATCGGGTTCTGCGGTTGCATTCTTCATGGACGATAATATTTTGGCGGGTTTGATTGCCAACTCTAAGAGTCCAGCGGATTTTGAAATTGTCGGCCCTGTCTTGTCTTCTGAGCCATACGGCATTATGCTGAATAAAGGCGATCCTGAAATCAAAAAAATCGCGGATAAAGCCGTTTTAGAAATGGTTAAATCAGGCGCAATGGAAAAAGCCTACAAAAAATGGTTCCAAGCATCCATTCCTCTGACTGGTGGTAAAACGACCAATTTGAACTGGCCAATGAACGAAGGCACGAAAAAAGCCTTGGCTGAGCCATCTGACAAAGGTATTTGATTTTAATTAAGCATTTCCTTTATCAGGGCTGATAAGGCGCATCGAAATAGTTTCGTGCGTCTTATTTTTTAATACTGTGGGTTCGCACAGTTGTTATGAATTGGGAGAAATAATGGCTCAGTTAGATTGGGGTGTATTTTGCTCGCCAAGCAATGAATACATCGACAAAACGAGTTGGGTGGAATCGTTGTGTCATAGCGTTGGAGCAGGTAGCTATAATGCAGCAGCTGAGGAAGTCACATGGCTGCAAATGATGCTCACCGGTTTGAAATGGCATTTCGTGGTGTTTTTTGGCGCTTTGGTGTTGGCCATGATCATCGGCTCTTTGCTTGGGGTAATCCGAACCACGCCGAATAAATGGTTGGTGCGTTTGGGTAATGCGTACGTCGAGTTGTTCCGCAACGTACCTTTGGTTATTCAATACTTTTTTTGGCTACTGGTGTTTCCAAGCTTTTTGCCCGCAACGTTTTCACCGGACTCTAATGCCAATGTGAATGGGTTGTGGTATCGCCAAGTCGCTGCTTCATCTCCATGGGTGATGGGGATTTTGGGTCTCGGTTTGTACCACGCTGCACGCGTATCTGAGCAGGTGCGTGCGGGGATACAGACGATTTCGAAAGGGCAGTGGAATGCCGGATTTGCACTCGGTCTATCGCGTGCGCAAATTTACCGTCACACCATTTTGCCGCAAGCTTTTCGCATTGTTTGGCCGACCTTGACTTCAGAAATCATGAATTTGTTTAAAAATGCGTCTGTCGCTTTTGTTGTCAGCGTGGTGAATTTTTATGCTTTGACCAAAACTATGATTGAAGAGACTTCGCAGGTAATCGTGATTTTAGTGGTGACTACTTTCGTGTATCTGTTTTTTACCTACGCGATTAAATTCATCATGGTGCAGGTGGAAAAACGCATGCAAATTCCGGGCATGATCACGGGAGGTAAAAAATGAATTTTGATTTCGGCGTTTTATTTACCGCGGAGTCCTTAACCATGCTGGCTAAAGGCTTATGGTTTACGGTGCAATTGACAGTGCTGGCACTCATCGGTGGGATGTTGATTGGCACGCCGTTGGCGATGATGCGTTTGTCGTCCAACCGTGTGCTTTCTGGCTTTGCTAAATTATATGTAGACTTTTTCCGTGGCTTGCCTTTGGTGCAGGTGTTATTGGTGTTTTACCTGATGTTGCCGATTTTGTGGCAAAAAATCACAGGTGCACAGTATCCAACGCCTCTGGGCGCTTTGGTTGCAGGCGTGATTACCTATGCAATTTTTGAAGCGGCTTACTACTCAGAAATCATGCGTGCGGGTATTCAAAGTGTGTCCAAAGGGCAGATGAATGCGAGCTATGCACTCGGTATGAGCTATGGACAGACGATGACCAATGTAGTCCTGCCGCAGGCTTTGCGCAATATGCTGCCGGTGCTGCTGACGCAAACCATCATTTTGTTCCAAGACATCACACTCGTTTATGCCGTGGGCTGGA
>CAYZVI010000004.1:0-30704 GCA_964481695.1 uncultured Hydromonas sp.
CAGCCGCTCGCAAACGAGCCAACAAACCATCCAACTCCTTTTTATCACTCACCAAACCGATATGAACAGCATACTGCTGTGTCGCTTGTGTAGTTGATGCCTCTTGGCTCGGCTGTACAGATGGCTTGGTGTCCGCAGGCTTAGTCTCTGCTGGTTTGGCTTCAGCAGGCTTAACATCGGCTGGCTTTGCCGCCGGATTCGTGGTTGCAGTTGTTGAAGCAGAGGTAGGTGTATTCGCCGCAGACTTCTCAGCATCACTTGCCGCCGCTTTCAGGCTTTCGTCCGTGGCTTTCGGATTCTTAACATCAAATTGTACGTTTTTGTCCGGAATGGCAACCGCCACTTGCGCTGCCGTTTCTTTACGCTGCCCATCAAATACCCAAGGCAAAATCACGAACGCCGCACCCAACAAAACCAAAGCACCGATGAGACGACGACGCGCGCGCACCTTCAGATCGTGCAACTGCACTTCTTCATCATAAATCGGAGCGGTTTCGCCCAAACCATCGCGCACCTGTCGTGCACGCACGCGCACCGACTGATGCGTCTCTCCGCTCAAACCCAGCGCACTGCGCATATCGCCTTTGCGTCGCAAAGACGGATCGCTATCCGGTTGATTGGTTTGTTTCTTTTTAAACAACATCCCGTTTTCCTTAATTTGATTCGGCTGGCGCGATTGGAAAGCGTGGCATCCCCTTGAGTGCCTGTTCCACCGTTACGAATGAGCCAAATATGATTATTCTATCATCGGGCGAGACCTGCGTGGGTACACTTGCCGACAAATGCGCCAAAGCATCCTGCACACTATCGAACGCTTGCACGCTGTGATCTTTATCTGCGATAAATCCTGTATCAAGCAAAATTTGCTGCAACTGCTGCGCGCTCGCAGCACGCGCAGACGGCAGTTCGCACAGATACCAATGATCGACCACGCCACTCATAATCTGCATGACCTGAGCAATATCCTTGTCCGCCATCGCGCCAAAAACCGCATATGTATACGGGGAGTAGCCCATTTGACTGACATTCTTTGCCAGCGCGCGTGCCGCATGCGGATTGTGCGCCACATCCAAAATCGTGGTTGGACGACCAGGCAATACCTGAAAACGTCCACGCACCACGGCATTTGAAATCCCTACGCGCACCGCCTGCTGCGTCACGGGCAATTGTTCGCTCAGCGCATCCAATGCCGCCAACGCCGCCGAAGCATTGGCCAACTGGTAATCACCACGCATCGCCGGCATTGCCAAGCTATTACGCGCGCCATGCTCACCCACAAACCGCCATTGTTTGCGCTGATCATCCTGAACCACCTGATAGCGAAAATCGCGGTTGATCAATTTCAAATCAGCACCGATCGCATTTGCATGCTCAATCAAACTGTGCGGTGGATTGCTATCAGCACAAATCGCCGCGCGCCCTGCGCGAAAAATACCTGCCTTTTCAAAACCGATGGCTTCGCGCGTGTCCCCCAAAAAGCCCACATGATCTATGTCCACCGAGGTTACGATCGCCGCCGTAGCGTCAAACACATTGGTCGCATCCAAACGACCACCCAAGCCAACCTCGAGCACCAGCGCATCCGGCTGCTGGGCATCAAACCAGCACATGAACACCAGCAGCGTAAATTCAAAATAAGTCAGAGAGATTTCCGGCGCTTGCACACGCACACGTTCAACCTCGTGGAAAAACGGTAATAATTGTTCTTCGGTAGAATCCACGCCGTTAAAGCGTGCGCGCTCGGTGAAATCCAAAACGTGTGGCGAGGTATGACAGCCAACCTGATAGCCAGCCGCGATTAAAATTTGTTCGAGGTAGGCACAGGTAGAGCCTTTGCCATTCGTCCCCCCTACGGTGATGATGGGATAGTTCAGTTTGAGCAACCCCGCCGACTGCAGACGTGTTTTCATCTCGCCCACGCGTATCAGACCGAGATCAATTTCCGTTTTATGCACCGTTTCCAGATGCGCCAACCAATCCGTCATATTGGCAAAAGTCGCCATAAACACATCCCATCTTTATCATGAAAAAACCGCAGCGGATTTTACCATTGCGGTTTAGTTTCTACCGAAGAATTCAATCAATTAATTCACAGAAATCTCGCCTTGACTGCGCAGCAAGGCAATCAATCGCGCCAACTCTTCACGCATTTGCTTACGATGCACGATCATGTCAATCGCACCGTGTTCGAGCAAAAACTCAGAACGTTGAAATCCTTCTGGCAATTTTTCACGCACCGTCTGCTCAATCACACGCGGACCGGCAAAACCTACCAATGCTTTGGGTTCAGCGATTACGACGTCACCAATAAAGGCAAAACTCGCCGACACGCCACCCATAGTCGGATCGGTCAAAATCGAGATGTATGGCAAACGTTTTTCTGCCAACAAGGTCAATGCCGCCGTAGTTTTCGCCATTTGCATCAAAGACAGCAAGGCTTCCTGCATACGCGCACCACCCGAAGCGGCAATACTGATAAACGCGGAATTGGTCTCGATCGCATGGCGCACGCCGCGCACGAAGCGTTCGCCCACCACAGACCCCATCGAACCGCCCATGAAATCAAACTCAAATGCCGCCACAACCACCGGCTGCTCATGAATCGTACCGGCCTGCACCACCAACGCTTCGGATTCCCCAGTATTTTTCACCGCTTCAGCCAGACGGTCGGTGTATTTACGGCTGTCTTTAAATTTCAAACTATCAACTGGCTTAACTTCCTGTCCCAACTCTACGCGCCCGTCTGCATCTAACAAGCGATTGATGCGGTCACGCGCTTTTACGCGCAGATGATGATCACATTTCGGGCAGACGTATTCGTTTGACTCTAAATCGGATTTGTACAGTACTTCATCGCACGCTGGGCACTTGACCCATAAGCCATCAGGCATCGCTGATTTTTTGGCTTCGGACTGCATTTTCGGGGGTAAGATTTTATCTAACCAACTCATTGTCTCGCTCCATAACCATTGGAATGCGCCATTATAATGACATTCGTGACACAAAAGCCACTACATTTATCCGTACAACCGTTCGTAAAAAACATTAAAAAACGACAACAACACTCTAAAAATCAGTCTGTTACGATTGATCTAGGGCCGCTCGAATACCCCTGACCCATTCGCCCACTACCGCGCATGGATCTTGCTGCTGCGCTTGCGCCAATTCGATCAGTTGAATAATTTTACTGCCAATCACCACGCCATCTGCAGTCTGCGCCACGGCGCGCGCGCTGGTCGCATCGGAAATACCAAAACCGACATTGATTGGCAAATCGGTCAACTGACGCAGATGCGCGACTTTCGCTGACACATCCCCGACGTCCAACGTCGCCGCGCCGGTCACACCTTTGAGTGAAACATAATAAATAAAGCCACTGGCCGCCGCAACCGTCGCCTGCATACGCGCATCAGTGGTAGTCGGTGCGACCAGATAGATAATGTTCAAACCAGCTGCTTGCGCTTGTTGCGCAAAATCCCGCGACTCCTCCGGCGGATAATCAACGATTAACGCACCATCCACACCTGCCTGAACAGCCTCTGTAATGAACACTTGCTGACCCATGCATTCAATTGGATTGGCATAACCCATCAACACCAGTGGCGTTTGTGTATTGGCTTGACGGAACTTCGCCACCAGTGCTAATACGTCTCGTAAACCAACGCCCTGCGCCACCGCACGTTCACTCGCACGCTGAATCACAGGACCATCAGCCATCGGGTCAGAGAATGGAACACCCAGCTCAATCACATCCACACCCGCCTCAACCAACGCATACATCAACCGCTCGGTTTGTATCAAATCAGGATCGCCCGCGGTGATAAAAGTGACTAAATTTTTGCGTCCAAGCTCTCGATTCTGACGCAAGACTTGGGATAAACGGGTTGGGGTAGAAAGACTCATAATATAACCAATTGAAAAGCAAATGAAGGCAAATATTCACTCGATATAAAGCAAATTTCCCAAAGCATTATGACATAAAAACCTTTAACCAATCCTATGAGATAAATGTCCAATCTGAGATTCTCATCGCCCACCATTCATAAAATAACTTCCGTTATATGTGTTTTTATGTAAAATACCTTCAGATGAGGCATATAAACCACATCAAAAATCATAATTTAAAAAACACAATTAGGAGACATTCTCATGCAAAAGCCTTGGCTGAGCCAATATAACGGCGTACCCGAAACAATTGATCTGGAACGTTTTAACTCCATTCCAGCCATTTTCGACTCAGCATTTGCCCGCTTCACCGACCGCCCAATGGCGCTCAACATGGGCAAATCCATGACCTATGGGGAATTTGACCAATATTCCAAACACGTCGCCGCGTGGCTACAAGGGATGGGATTGCAAAAAGGTGACCGCGTCGCCATCATGATGCCGAACTGCTTTCAATATCTCATTTTGGTACCCGCCATTTTGCGCGCAGGCTACGTCGTGACCAATATCAATCCGCTGTACACGCCCGACGAGCTAACCCACCAGCTGAATGACTCAGGCAGCAAAGCCATCTTCATCCTCGAAAACTTCGCGCATACACTCGAAGTTTCGCTACCGAACCTACCTAATCTGAAACACATCGTTGTATCTTCACTGGGTGACATGCTGGGTTTTAAAGGGAAAATCGTTAACTTTGTTCTGCGCAACATCAAAAAAATGGTACCCACATGGCAAATCCCTTCCGCCATAGCATTCAAACAAGTATTGACCGAGGGTGCACAAAAGAACTACCAAGCCGTTCAACTGAGCCAAAATGATTTAGCTTTCTTGCAATACACGGGTGGCACCACCGGCGTATCCAAAGGCGCTGCGCTAACCCACGGCAACATCGTGGCGAACGTACTGCAGGCTGAACTCTGGTGCGCACCGGCTCTTTCCGGAATGGCAACATCCGCCGTATTCGTCTCAGCATTGCCGCTGTATCACATCTTTGGCCTAACCGTGAACGCCCTGTACGCATTACACATCGGCAGCACCGTACTACTCATCACCAATCCGCGCGACATTCCCGCATTCGTCAAAGATCTGTCCAAACAACCGTTCCATGTACTACCGGCGGTCAACACGCTATTCGTCGCGCTGCTGCATAACGAAGCCTTTAAAAAACTTGACTTCTCATCACTGCGCGTTGCCTTAGGTGGCGGTATGGCGGTACAAAAAGCTGTCGCCGATCAGTTCCACCAAGCCACAGGCGTGCCAATCTGCGAAGCCTACGGCCTCTCTGAAACCAGTCCTGCTGCATTGATGAACCCGATAAAACTAAACGCATTCACCGGTTACACCGGTCTACCGATCTCATCAACCGAAGTGGCTATACTGGATGACGATGGCAAAGAAGTGCCGTATGGTTCAGCGGGTGAAATCGCCATTCGCGGCCCGCAAGTGATGGCGGGCTACTGGCAACGCCCTGACGAAACCGCCAAAGTCATGACCGCCGACGGCTTTTTCCGCTCCGGCGACATCGGCATCATGAATGAGCAAGGCTACGTCAAAATCATTGACCGTAAAAAAGACATGGTGCTGGTCTCCGGCTTCAATGTCTACCCGAATGAGGTCGAAGACGTCGCCGTGATGCACCCGAAAGTACTCGAATGCGCGGTCATCGGCGTACCGGACGACTACTCCGGCGAAGCAGTGAAAATGTTCGTGGTCAAAAAAGATGCCAGCCTGACCGAACACGAACTACAACACTTCCTCAAAGAACACCTGACCGGCTACAAACGTCCAAAATACATCGAATTTCGCACCGAATTGCCGAAATCCAATGTTGGGAAAATTTTGCGTAAAGATCTGCGTGGGCAATAAAAGCACTCATACCAAAGACTACGGGCAAGGTTTTCATCCTTGCCCGTAGCATATTGAGCGGCACAATTAATAATACTTAAACCGCCTGACCCACCAAACAAATCCAGCCATCCTCGGCGCGCCACAGCGACATACTCATATAGGGCGAGTAGGCTTCGATCAGTTCTTCGGTTTGGCGCTCCAAGATTCCTGACAGTACAAGGTAGCCGCCTTTTTGCACATAGCCGACCAGCGCCGGCGCGAGTAATTTGAGCGGATTGGAGAGAATGTTGGCCACGACGATTTGGTACTGAGCGCCGTGCGGCATGGCGTCGGGCAGTACAAATTTTGCCTGAGTGGTATTTAACTCGGCGTTATCCTGTGAGCTTTGTACTGCTTGCGCGTCAATATCCGTACCGAGTACATCGCCCGCACCCATTTTTTTCGCGGCAATGGCTAAAATCCCACTGCCACAACCGTAGTCCAACACGGTAGCGCCCTGCTGCTGCGGCATGTTCTGCGCCAACCATTGCAGACACAAACGCGTGGTCGGATGACTGCCGGTACCAAACGCCAAACCCGGATCGAGGCGCAGATTAATCCGCCCTGCATCCCGCTCATCGGCTTCGTGCCACGTCGGCACGATCCATAGCTGAAGTGTGATCTCAATCGGTTCAAACTGGCTTTGCGTCAGACGCACCCAGTCTTGCGCCTGTACCTCGCGACGCTCGTAATTCGGTACAGGTAGATTTAGCTCGCCATAGGCCTCGTGAAGCAGCGCACCTACATCCGCATCCGGCTCAACCAATACGACCAAGCGCGACTGTTGCCACGCATGTGTGGTCGGCTCCAAACCCGGCTCGCCGTACAACGGCACTTCGGACTCGGTATCTGCCCACTCGTCCTCCACCGATACAGACAGCGCACCCGCCTCCATCAATGCATCCGATACGTCTTCGGCATGCGCTTCATCCACGCTGACGATGATTTCTACCCACATAGTGTTCCTTTTAAATGTATTCATCAACCAGCCCTCATTATCCGTGAATTCAGCATAAAATTCACCGTAAAAAAACAAACATCCAACCTTTCGGTTGGATGTTTGTAGTTCCGTCAATCTGGGTTTAATTAATGCTTTTCTTGCCCCAACTTCTGCTCCAGATAGTGAATGCTGAACCCGCCTTCTTTGAACACAGGGTCTTCCATCATTTCACGGTGCAGCGGAATATTGGTCAAAATGCCTTCAACCACCATTTCGGACAGTGCGGTACGCATACGCGCCACAGCCTGCTCACGCGTATCGCCGTAGGCAATCAGCTTGCCGATCATCGAGTCGTAGTTCGGCGGTACAAAGTAGTTATTGTATACATGCGAGTCCACGCGAATCCCAGGCCCGCCCGGCGTATGCCACATGGTAATACGGCCCGGACTTGGAGTAAACTTGAACGGATCCTCAGCATTGATACGGCATTCGATCGAGTGGCCTTTGAGCACGATGTCGCGCTGACGCAAAGTCATTTTTTCACCTGCAGCGATACGAATTTGCTCCTGAACAATATCAATACCAGTGACCATTTCAGTGACTGGATGCTCAACCTGTACGCGGGTGTTCATTTCGATGAAGTAGAATTCACCATTTTCGTACAGGAATTCGAACGTACCCGCGCCGCGATAACCAATGCGTTTACATGCATCCACACAGCGCGCACCAATCTTGTCCACCAGCTTACGCGGAATGCCCGGCGCAGGCGCTTCCTCAATCACTTTTTGGTGACGACGTTGCAGCGAGCAATCGCGTTCGCCCAAGTACACGGCGTTGCGGTGTTGATCGGCGAGAATTTGAATCTCGACGTGACGCGGGTTTTGCAGGAATTTTTCCATGTAGACGTTCGGATTACCAAACGCGGCCTGCGCTTCGGCTTTGGTCATGGCTACGGCGTTGAGTAAAGCCGCTTCAGAGTGCACCACGCGCATCCCACGACCACCACCGCCACCAGCGGCCTTGATGATGACAGGGAATTTAATCGCACGCGCCATGCGCAAAATCTCTTGCGGATCGTCACCCAATGCCTCAGGCGAACCCGGAACGGTCGGTACGCCCGCTTTGATCATGGCCTGTTTCGCCGCCACTTTATCACCCATGATGCGGATGGATTCAGCGGTCGGACCGATGAATACAAAGCCAGATTCTTCTACCCGTTGTGAAAAATCGGCATTTTCGGACAAGAAACCGTAGCCCGGATGAATCGCATCGGCACGCGTGACCTCTGCGGTCGCGATCAATGCGGTCATATTCAGATAACTTTGCGCAGATGGCGCAGGCCCGATACAAACGGCTTCGTCTGCAAGCTTGACATATTTGGCTTCGCGGTCGGCCTCGGAGTAAACGACCACGGTTTTGATACCCATTTCGCGGCAAGCGCGCTGGATGCGCAAAGCAATTTCACCGCGATTGGCAATGAGAATTTTGTTAAACATAGTACGCTTTCATCTGTTGGTAGGCAAAAGCGTTTGAAATCATTGAGTTGATTGGCTTGACTACAAGCATTGAGCAACACATGATCAAACCATTTGCACAAAAGTCGAAATATATTTAAGAACACGTCCACACAAGCTCATGGGACGCATTCGCTCTCATCAACCAATGATGAACAAAGTTTGACCGTATTCCACCGGCTCTGCATTTTCAACCAAGATTTGCTTGATCACACCGTCGTTTTCCGCTTCGATTTCATTGAGCAATTTCATTGCCTCGATAATACAGAGTGTTTGACCTTTTTTGACGCTGGTGCCAACCGATACAAATGGCGCTGCGCCAGGCGCAGATGCGGCATAGAAAGTGCCTACCATTGGAGATTTTACTGGCGTACCCGCCTCTTGTGCTGGAGCAGCTGGCGCTGCTGCAGGAGCTGCTGCTGGAGCAGGAGCAGCAACCGGTGCTGGAGTGCTTGCGATCATTTGAGGTGCGCTCACCATAACGGCATTTCCACCGCCCTTGACGATGCGAACTTTACCTTCTGCTTCAGTGATTTCCAGCTCAGAAACTTCAGACTCTGATACCAAATCAATTAATGTTTTTAGTTTACGTAAATCCATAATCTTCGCTCCTTTAGAATTATTAGATCCGATGAAAGAGTCTTTCTTGAGAACCTCTATCTGATAAAATGTGACCATTGAGTGTCAGAATAAACACCTTAGGTAAGCACTTAGTACACAAGTACAAGCGTTTTTGCTAAAGATGGATTATACGCCTTTAAAAAGCTTAAAAGTGGTTTATTTTCGCTTATTTTTATCTATTTTCCACTAAAACCGCCTAAAACAAAACGAACGTTCACTTTTTAACAGGCTTTCAATATATTGTTTCAAATAAATTAGTGATTTCTATTTTTAAGCTAAGTTCAGCTTATTTAAGTTATTTTTTGAACTTTTGCACCCAAAAGTCTAAAGCAGCCTCGTAGCCATATGCGCCCAAGCCACAAATCACACCCACAGCTAAATCTGAAAAGAATGAGTGATGACGAAATGCCTCGCGTTGGTGCACATTCGATAAGTGCACTTCAACAAATGGGATATCAACGCCCGCCAGCGCATCACGAATCGCTACACTGGTATGAGTAAATGCGGCGGGATTAATAATAATCGCATTGTATTTTCCGCGCGCACGATGAATTTCCTCAACAATCGCACCTTCGTGATTACTTTGAAAAGTATCTAACTGAATACCACGCGACTGAGCAGACTGCTGTAACTGTTGATTGATGTCAGACAAAGTCTGTGAACCGTAAATTTCCGGTTCACGCGTGCCTAATAAATTTAAGTTTGGACCATGAATCACTAAAACGCTGTTCATAACAGTCTTTCCATTATTTTTGAGAATATTGTGTGGTGATTATATTATGATTGATCGGAATTCACTACCCAAACAATGCTTAGCCCCACCCCTGTGGAGATAGAGCTCATGGCGTCACGCAGGGTATCCTGCACTGGAAACAGTATTTTTTCTTGGGCTAAATTACTGTGAATTAACCATACCTGCGGTACAGAACCATCTCGCGCGTCCAATCGCGCTTGAAAAGTATCGGCATATTCGCCAGTAATATCATACAGGGCATCGAGATTCTGCCCAAAATAGTCAGGAAAATCCAACCGCTTGGCCAAGATCATCAATGCATCAGCAGTTTCAGTCACCGAACGCAAATCAACAGTACGTACATCCGCACCTAATTCGAGCGCGTATACCACCAGATAATCACTTAATTCTCCCGCACTATTTGATGACGATTTTCCAACTTGGCACTCAACAAACTGCCCGACAATCTGAGACCACAATTCGGTTTTCACTTGACTCATCTCTATTCCATCCGCACGCGAGCAAAACTACGATAATGGTCGCCCGTATAATAATACTCACCACTGGTGCCATTATCGCCTGTTGCTCCCTGACCGGAAACGATGCGGCGTGCGCCACGATTATCCGCACCAGGTGTAGGCACGGTGTACTCTTGATAATAACCGCGCGCTTGGCTTGGCAAAATACGTTCTCGATTGCTAAACGTTTGGCCATCCTGACGGTGCGGGAACTCTGAACGATTCTGAATCATACGAATAACCACTTGTGCTTCTTTTGGCAAAGCGGTGTATTCAATCGTCGTGATACCACTTGAATAATCACTACGTGACGTATCCGAAGGATTGCTCGCTGCATCAGTCGTGACTGGCCGATTAGCATTAGCAGAACTCTTTTGTGTGACATTACCGCCATTATTATTTTGAATTACTTTGGGCGTGTTGCTTGTATTCGGCGAGCTTTGACTTAAACTATAAATACGAAAACACGCCGCCAGCAAAGCCAACGACAAAATCACCACCAATATTTGCAAAGCGCGACGAGACATAGCGTACCAATTCATGATTCGAGAGGTGAAGCAACTGTATTACCAATACCACCAGTGCCGCTGTCAATCGCCAAAGCAGAAGCCAAACGTGGAGTTAACGTATAAACCCCTGACCAACTGGCGCTATCGAGCACATGCCCTTCCATCCGACGTTCAACCGCACTGATATTCAATTTACTGGCCAACGGCATAGTCAACTCCGCGACATCCAATGCATAGATGGTAAAGGTGTACTTATGCACGATGGAGTCATTCCAAGGCGGGCACGGGCCGTCATAGCCGTAGTAGTCGCCCGCCATGTCGTGATCATTGGCAAACCAATGCGTGTAATCGTTGATCCCGTGGCGTACCGATGTTTCGCTAAAATCTTTCACTGCCACAACCGGCCCTGCCTTACCACGCGGTGTCACTGTACTTGAAAACAAACCCGCAGGAATTTCGCGCATTTGCGCAGGCAGATTAATCAAAATCCAATGAACAAAATCTGCTCGTGGCAAATCAGCCGGTACTTCGCGATCTATTTGATTCACATCCGTCGGGTCAGTCGGTGCACTATCATCAATACAGAGTACGACAAATGATTGCGTACCCTCAGGGACTTCTGACCATGCCAGATGGGGATTTTTATTATCGGAAAAACGCACACGCACTTTTTCATCAACCTGAGCAAAAGCAAACTCCGCTGGAATCACACCGTTATCAGGAAAACTATCGCTGTAAAGTTTCATACGCTCTCTCCTTCTGTTTTAAGTCATTACCTAACAATTCAACTATTCAATTGCATTTTAGCAGTAGAACTTGTTCGGTGTATGGAACTTTTCAAAATAAAGTTTGTACCGTTTTTGCATCAGTCAATCTCTTGTAAGAAAGATTTCATAAAGTATTCGGCAACTTGATGAACCCCATCAACGGAACAAAAAATTTCATCACAATTTAAGGAGGTTACCTCATGAGCTCAATGACCGCTGGACAACGCTTTCGCCAAGCACTGAAAGAAGAGTCTCCATTACAAATCGTTGGTGCAATCAATGCCAACCACGCCCTGCTCGCACAACAAGCAGGTTTCAAAGCCGTATACCTGTCAGGTGGCGGTGTGGCAGCAGGTTCACTTGGCGTACCAGACTTAGGCATTACTGGTTTGGACGACGTATTAATTGACGCACGTCGCATCACTGACATTTGCGATTTGCCTTTATTGGTGGATGTGGATACTGGTTTTGGCCCGTCAGCATTCAACGTCGCACGCACGACCAAAAGCATGATCAAAGCAGGCGTCGCCGCCATGCACATTGAAGACCAAGTAGGTGCGAAACGTTGCGGCCACCGCCCGAACAAAGCGATTGTACCGGCTGATGAAATGATCGACCGTATCAAAGCAGCCGTGGATGCGCGTACCGACGAATCATTCTTCATCATGGCACGTACCGACGCGATTGCTAACGAAGGTTTGGACGCTGCAATCGAACGTGCACAAAAATACATCGAAGCCGGTGCTGATGGTCTGTTCCCAGAAGCCGCCATCACCATTGAAATGTATGACGCTTTTGTCAAAGCATTGCCAAACGTACCTATTTTGGCCAACCTCACTGAATTCGGTCAAACACCATTGTTTACCACCGAAGAATTGCGCCAAGTCGGCGTTGCCATGACCCTGTACCCGCTGTCCGCATTCCGCGCAGCGAACAAAGCCGCTTTGAATGTGTACGAAACGCTGCGTCGTGACGGCACACAAGCGGCCGCAGTATCGACCATGCAAACGCGCATGGAGCTGTACGCCTCCATCGGTTACCAAGCGTACGAAGACAAGCTGGATTTGTTCCTGAAAAAATAAGTTTCACCTCATCCGATTTAAATCAACCCTAACCTTTCATTGGAGACAAAAATGAGCAACGAAACCAAAGCCGCCAAAGAAGCCGCAACCGGCGCATTCAAACCGAAAAAATCCGTCGCCCTCTCAGGCGTCGCTGCGGGTAGCACCGCACTGTGTACCGTCGGTCGTTCAGGCAATGACTTGAACTACCGTGGTTACGACATCATGGATTTGGCCACCAAGTGTGAGTTCGAAGAAGTCGCCCATTTATTGGTACACGGCACTTTGCCAACCAAAACCCAATTGGCCAACTACAAAGCGAAATTGCAACGCATGCGTGGTATTCCTCAAGCGGTTAAAGTCGCTTTGGAACAATTGCCTCCATCAGCACATCCAATGGACGTGATGCGTACCGGCGTATCGGTTTTGGGTTGCGTAACACCTGAAAAAGAAGACCACAACCACGCGGATGCACGCAACATCGCGGACAAATTGATGGCATGCCATTCATCTATCCTGTTGTACTGGTATCACTTTGCGCACAATGGCAAACGCATTGAGGTAGAAACCGATGACGACTCGATCGGCGGTCACTTCCTGACTTTGTTGCACGGTAAAAAATGCCCTGACTCATGGGTTAAAGCCATGCACATCTCATTGATCCTGTACGCAGAGCACGAATTCAATGCGTCAACCTTCGCTTCTCGCGTGGTGGCAGGTACAGGTTCAGACATGTACTCATCTATCTGCGCTGGTATCGGTGCATTGCGCGGTCCTAAACACGGCGGTGCAAACGAAGTTGCGTTTGAAATTCAACAACGCTACGGCTCTCCTGACGAAGCAGAAGCCGACATCCGCGAACGTGTAGAGCGCAAAGAAGTCGTGATTGGTTTCGGTCACCCAGTATACTCAATCGCTGATCCACGTAACGTCGTGATCAAAAAAGTCGCTCACGACTTGGCCAAAGAGCAAGGCGATCTGCGCATGTACGACGTCGCTGAACGTTTGGAATCAGTCATGTGGGAAATCAAAAAAATGTTCCCGAATCTCGACTGGTTCAGCGCGGTATCGTATAACCTGATGGGCGTACCAACAGCCATGTTCACCCCATTGTTCGTGGTATCACGTACTGCAGGCTGGAGCGCACACGTGATCGAACAACGTATGGACAACAAGATCATTCGTCCAAGCGCGGTGTACACCGGTCCAGAAGACTTGAAATTCGTTCCGATGAGCAAACGTAAATAATCTATCATTTCGAGGTGATGGTTAGGCAATCTTCATCTACCCATCACCTTTTTGAAAAAACACTTTGCAACAAAAAGTTTTGATTAATAAATTTGCAGCCACTGTTTTTCGAGGAAACTGACATGAAAAAAACCTCAATATTAAAAGCTTTTTTTCTGCTCTTGCCATCAAGCAATATAATTGCAGGGACTTTTATAGAAAAAAGTATTGATGATTTTATTCATGAGCAATTAACAAGCACCGGAGCAGAAAAAATGGCTCTTGGTAGTGGTGAAAGAGAAATTGCACCAAACGTAAAAAGCTATAGAATTCGCCAAGGAGGATACTTTGCGTGGCCACTACTGTCAAAAGATGTTCAGCAAAAATTCATGTCATGGTGTTCCGACAACTCTGGTGAAGTAATTCAAACGCTGAAAAATGATGACAAAATAGCTTTAGCAAATTTCATAACCTATTCGGCTGGTAGATGGGTTAACAAAAACAACTATGTTGTAGTGGCATGCAAGACTACTTCAACCTCTTACACAATGCTCATTGAAGAACGGACAACATACATCACCAATGATATAGAAAGATTTTTTTATGTCTTGGATGGCGACTCAACAACTACGACGGCTATAAATCAAGGTAAAGCGTGGATTGAAAAAGCAAAAGCAAATTCAAAATTACGAGAACAATGTGTAGTAAAGCAAAGAACAAACGCTATTAGTCATCTTGCCGTTGGAAATCGTCTGCTTGACAACTCCCTCATTGTCGACAAAAAGAACTCTTTGTTACAAATACAAGACAGTAATGATCAAACAAAATGGATTCCTGTGTCCGAACTTAAGGACTATCAATTATTTTCTGTAAAGAATTGTGACTGATTAAAATTCGGAAATTTCCGTGTAAACGAAACTAATTTTTAACTAATGAAGATGCTAATTATGACAGCTCAATACCGCAAACCGCTACCCAACAGCACTGTCGAGTTTTACGACACCCAAGCCGCCGTTGACGCCATTAAATCGGGCGCATACGCCACACTGCCGTACACCAGCCGCGTGCTGGCCGAGCAGCTCGTGCGTAAAGCCGCGGATAATGGCACCGATGCCGCTACGCTGACCACATGGTTGAACCAATTGATCGAACGCAAACGTGAAGTCGATTTCCCTTGGTTCCCTGCACGTGTCGTCTGCCACGACATTCTCGGCCAAACCGCCCTCGTCGACCTCGCGGGTCTGCGCGATGCAATTGCCGATCAAGGTGGCGACCCAGCCAAAGTCAACCCTGTGGTGCAAACGCAACTCATCGTTGACCACTCATTGGCTGTGGAATGCGGCGGTTTTGATCCAGATGCGTTCCAAAAAAACCGCGATATCGAAGATCGCCGTAACGAAGACCGTTTCCACTTCATCGACTGGTGCGCGACCGCGTTTGAAAACGTCAACGTGATCCCAGCGGGCAACGGCATCATGCACCAGATCAACTTGGAAAAAATGTCACCGGTCATTCAAAACCGCAATGGCGTCGCTTATCCCGACACCTGCGTCGGTACCGACAGCCACACGCCGCACGTAGATGCATTGGGCGTGATTGCCATTGGTGTGGGTGGTTTGGAGGCCGAAACCGTCATGCTCGGCCGCGCGTCTATGATGCGTTTGCCGGACATCGTGGGCGTGAAATTGACCGGCAAACGTCAACCGGGTATCACCGCGACCGACATCGTACTCGCATTGACCGAATTTTTGCGTAAAGAGCGCGTGGTCGGTGCATATGTGGAATTTTTCGGCGACGGCGCGGACAGCCTGTCGATCGGCGACCGCGCGACCATTTCCAATATGTGTCCTGAATACGGCGCGACCGCAGCGATGTTCTACATCGACCAGCAAACCATTGACTACCTGAAACTGACCGGACGCGAACCTGAGCAAGTCGCACTGGTAGAACAGTACGCCAAGCAAACCGGCCTGTGGGCGGACGCACTCAAAACCGCCGAATACGAACGCGTATTGACATTCGATCTGTCCACCGTGGTGCGCAATATGGCCGGCCCGTCCAACCCGCACAAACGTCTACCCACGTCCGCGCTGGCCGAACGCGGCATCGCCATTGATCTGGACAAAGCCCAAGCGCAAGAAGCCGACGGCCTCATGCCCGATGGCGCGGTGATCATCGCCGCGATCACCTCGTGCACCAACACCTCTAATCCGCGCAACGTCGTGGCCGCCGGCCTGCTCGCCAAACGCGCGAACGAACTCGGCCTCGTGCGCAAACCGTGGGTTAAAACCTCGTTTGCACCAGGCTCCAAAGTTGCGAAACTCTACCTCGAAGAAGCCGGCCTACTGACCGAACTCGAAAAACTTGGATTCGGCATCGTCGCCTACGCCTGCACCACCTGCAACGGCATGAGCGGCGCGCTCGACCCGAAAATCCAGCAGGAAATCATCGACCGCGACCTGTACGCGACCGCCGTATTGTCCGGCAACCGCAACTTCGACGGCCGCATTCACCCGTATGCCAAACAAGCCTTCCTCGCCTCGCCGCCGCTGGTCGTCGCTTACGCGATCGCCGGAACCATGCGTTTTGACATTGAAAAAGACGTCTTGGCCGTGGTCGATGGCAAAGAAATCCGCCTGCAAGACCTCTGGCCGTCCGACGAAGAAATCGACACCATCGTCGCCCGCAGCGTCAAACCCGAACAGTTCCAAAAAATCTACATCCCGATGTTCGACCTCGGCACGATTGAGCGCGCCCCAAGCCCGCTGTACGACTGGCGCGCCATGTCCACCTACATCCGCCGTCCGCCGTACTGGGAAGGCGCGTTGGCGGGCGAGCGCACGCTCAAAGGCATGCGCCCGTTGGCCGTATTGCCCGACAACATCACCACCGACCACCTCTCACCGTCCAACGCGATTTTGATGGACAGTGCGGCCGGTGAATATTTGCACAAAATGGGCTTGCCTGAAGAAGATTTCAACTCCTACGCAACCCACCGTGGTGACCACCTCACCGCACAGCGTGCCACGTTCGCCAATCCAAAACTGTTCAACGAAATGGTGAAAAACCCAGACGGCACAGTAAAACAAGGCTCACTCGCGCGCGTCGAACCAGAAGGCCAAGTGATGCGCATGTGGGAAGCGATCGAAACCTACATGAACCGCAAACAACCGCTGATCATCATCGCCGGTGCCGACTACGGTCAAGGCTCATCGCGTGACTGGGCGGCCAAAGGCGTGCGTCTGGCGGGTGTGGAAGCCATTGTGGCCGAAGGTTTTGAACGCATCCACCGCACCAACCTCGTTGGTATGGGCGTGCTGCCGCTCGAATTCAAAGCCGGTGAAAACCGCCACACCTACGGCATCGACGGCACCGAAACCTTCGATGTCATCGGCGAACGCAAACCCCGCGCCGACCTGACTGTCGTGGTACACCGCAAAAACGGCGAAACCGTCCACATCCCCGTGACCTGCCGCCTCGATACCGCCGAAGAAGTCAGCATCTACGAAGCAGGCGGCGTATTGCAACGCTTCGCGCAGGACTTTTTGGAAGGTAATGCATAAACACATATCCCAAAATAAAAACCTACTTTGGGATGGTTTAAAAACAAAAACGGACTGCAATGCAGTCCGTTTTTTGCTGCCCAGTACGACTAATCAACGTACTAATTGCATGCTGAGTTGAATGTGCATAAGTCGTTATTACATTACCCATTCAAGCGAAATACATCATCTCGAAGCACAGACCATCGAGCCAGTTTTTCCTTAAATCGCACACGCGCATTCGCCGGACTGGTGCTCGGTAATGTGACAATATTCAGCGGACGAGACAGATTTTGAGCAATATGGCGTTTGAACAACGCCGCCGCACCGCCACCGTTCAAATAGACATGGCTTATGCTGGGAAAGGCTTTGAGTAAACCGATAATATCATTTGGCACAACACTGTCCGACTCAATCGCACGGTCCAAACTGCCTTCGCGTTTAGCACTGGCCAGCACATCCCACAAGGCAATGCGCTGTTGACTCAGCAAATCCATTCGTTGCGCACATAGTCCAGCGACTGACCCTCAGCAAACAACACCTCGATGATGCGCCAAAAAGTGTTTTGCGGATGCGCGTAGTATTGCTGTCGCGCCACCGAGGTAACACTGGGCAGCGAGCCAAGTATCAATATCTGCGGTGGTTCGTGCGGCAAAATACAGTTAAAGCCGTGGGTAATTGCGTAGTTCATCAGGGATCAACAGTGGGTTAAGTGAATTGTTCAATTGTAGGTTAATCGTAAGCGATTTGGGCTACCATACACCATCATTATTTTACGGAGGTTGTCATGTCAAATGTTCCTAATGCACCATTCCCCGCACAAGTCAAAATTCCCGCCACCTACATCCGTGGCGGCACATCCAAAGGCGTGTTTTTCCGTTTACAGGATTTGCCTGAATCCTGCCAAAAATCCGGCGCAGCACGCGATAAATTATTCATGCGTGTCATCGGCAGCCCCGATCCGTATGCGGCGCATATTGACGGCATGGGTGGTGCGACCTCGAGCACGTCCAAATGCGTGATTTTGTCCAAAGCCAGCGTGCCGGATCACGACGTCGATTATCTGTATGGTCAAATCTCGATTGACAAGGCTTTTGTCGATTGGTCAGGCAATTGTGGCAATCTGTCGACTGCGGCCGGTGCGTTTGCGATTCATGCGGGCTTGGTCGACCCTGCGCGCATCCCAGAGAATGGCGTGGCCGTGGTGCGTATTTGGCAAGCGAATATTCAAAAAACCATCATCGCGCATGTGCCTGTGACCAATGGTCAAGTGCAGGAAACCGGTGATTTTGAGTTGGACGGCGTGACTTTCCCTGCGGCGGAAATCGTATTGGAGTTCATGGATCCGTCGGATGATTCTGAGGATGGCGGTTCAATGTTCCCTACCGGCAATCTGGTGGACGATTTGGACGTACCGGGCATTGGCACATTTAAAGCGACCATGATCAGCGCGGGCATTCCAACGGTATTTGTGAACGCTGCCGACATCGGCTACAAAGGTACCGAACTGCGCGAGGACATCAATTCTGACCCTGAGAAATTGAAGTTTTTCGAGGCGATTCGCGTCGCCGGTGCGTTGCGCATGGGGCTGATCAAAACGCCTGAAGAAGCGTTGACGCGCCAACACACGCCGAAAATCGCCTTTGTCGCACCGCCGACCACGTACACCGCCTCCAGCGGCAAAACCATCGAAACTGGCGATGTGGATTTGTTGGTACGCGCGCTATCGATGGGCAAACTGCACCACGCGATGATGGGGACGTGTGCCGTAGCGATCGGTACAGCGGCTGCCGTTCCGGGCACGCTAGTGAACCTCGCTGCAGGCGGCGGTGAGCGTACTGCAGTGCGTTTTGGTCATCCATCGGGTACATTGCGCGTCGGCGCAGAAGCCAAGCAAGTCAACGGCGAATGGACCGTGACTAAAGCGATTATGAGTCGTTCCGCGCGCATCATTATGGAAGGCTGGGTACGTGTGCCAGGCGATAGCTTTTAAAAACTGGTTTGACTCATTATGAAAAACAGGGGCGCTGGATAGCGCCCCTACTTCGTTCAATTAAAACAATGGCTCAATCTTCTGCCTCTTGTGGAACTGGTTTTTTCAGTACGAACAACATAGCAGCCGTAACCACGGTACCAATCGCAATGGCAGCAATGTATGGTAAGAGATTGTCCACGGCATTAGGGATCGGCAGGACGAAAATACCACCGTGCGGCACGTGTAATTTCGCACCAAATACCATAGACAGCGCACCCGCCACGGCAGAGCCAACCATCAATGATGGAATCACACGAATCGGATCACGTGCTGCGAACGGAATCGCGCCTTCGGTCACGAATGCAATTCCGAGTACGGCTGCGGCGCTGCCGGCTTTTCGCTCTTCTTCAGAGAAACGATTTTTAAATAAATAGGAAGCCAAAGCCACACCCAACGGTGGAGTCATACCAGCAGCCATCACAGCGGCCATTGGCGCATATACTTGGCTGGCGAGCAGGCCAACGGCAAATGTGTATGCTGCTTTGTTGATCGGCCCCCCCATATCAAACGCCATCATCGCACCGAGAATTAAACCGAGCACCAATGCGCTGGAGGTTTGCATGCTGGTCAACCATGCGGTCATGGCTTTGAGCAAGCCAGATACCGGCACACCCACCACGTAAAACATAATCAAACCCACCACCAGCGTACTAATCAGCGGCAAAATTAATACCGGTTTCAGCCCCGCCAAATTACGCGGCAATTTGATGGTGTTGTTCAGCCACCTCGTGAAATAACCTGCTAAAAAACCAGAAATAATGCCGCCTAAAAAGCCTGAGCCCGTGATACCGGCCAAGATACCGCCGATCATACCGGGCGTTAAACCTGGACGATCTGCAATGGAGTACGCAATGAATCCCGACAAAATGGCGACCATCAAACCAAAACCACCCTTAGCACCGATGGTGAATACATTGGCCCAGAAAGTGGTCCATGCAGTCGGCTCCATCTTAGTACCATCCAGCGCCATCGCCGGATCATAGGCATAAATCCCGCGCGCGGCAAACCCAATGGCGATCAATAAACCACCCGCCACCACAAACGGAAGCATATACGATACCCCCGTCATTAGATGCTTGTAAGCACCTTTAAAACCTTCTCCTGACATGTTGCTCTCCTGTGTGTCGATTTATGTAGGATGCTCAGTGCATGATTATGATTCCAACGCTGTGGTAATCAAGCCTGCGCCGTCTTTAATGGCAGCTT
Source organism: uncultured Hydromonas sp. (assembly GCA_964481695.1). GTDB lineage: Bacteria > Pseudomonadota > Gammaproteobacteria > Burkholderiales > Burkholderiaceae > CTSOIL-112. The sequence goes on from CAYZVI010000004.1 coordinate 20,506, forward strand.
TACTGCCGGTTGAGTAGACTTTTTTACCGGTAAAACGGCTCAAATCTACATTGGTATCAGCGGCAATAATGACTACGTCTGCCGCTTCGATATCGCTTGTGCTCAATTGATTCTCTGTACCAACCGAACCTTGTGTTTCCACTTTGATCTTGTGACCGAGTTTTTTCGCACTGGCCTCCAGACCTTCAGCAGCCATGTAAGTGTGTGCAATACCGGTTGGGCAAGAAGTGATTGCGACGATATTTGCCATAGTGTTTCTCCTTTAGGTAAATGGGGTTACAACATTCATTCAAACAATCAAACGACATGAGCAGGAAGAGGTTCACGCACTATACACCACGCTCATCTCGTTTTAAACTCATAACAGCGGTTCGATAATGACTTGCGCTCGCCATTGCTCCAGCACATCTTTCGGTGGTAGATCACGGATAAAATTAGTGATCGCGCTCAATGAAAAAGCCGTGCCCAATGAGGCACATTCGCCCAAAGACAAATGCTCGCAAAAACCCGCGACCATTCCCGCAACCATCGCATCACCCGCACCTACGGTCGATTTCACATCGACTTTCGGCGGTCGTGCAATCAGCGCCTCATCGGCACGCACAAACATCGCACCCTCTCCACCCATCGACACCACGACCAACTGCGTTTTGTCATTGAGTAACGCACGCGCACTGATCAAAACCTGCCCCACTCCTTTGAGCGGTTTTCCCACCAGCTCACTGAGTTCGTCGATATTTGGTTTGATCACATCGGGACCCGCAGGCAAGCCCAAACGCAAAGCCTCGCCACTGGTGTCTAAAATCACTTTGCAGCCTTTGGCTTTCACACGATCAATCATCTGTGCATACAAATCCGCCGGCAAATTGTCCTGTAAACGGCCACCCAAGATGAACCACTCACATTCCCCCGCCATTTGATCCAACTGTGCCATCAGTGCTTGTACGTCACCCGCATTCGGTTTGACACCAGCCGCATTGATATCGCTGGTTTGCTGCTCGGCCACATCAATGATTTTTACATTCACACGCGTTTCACCAGCGGTACGAACAAAGCGATCTTCGATGCATTTAAGGCTAAAAGTTTGTTCAAATAACGCGGTGTTTTGCTCACCTAAAAATCCCGTAGCAACCACGGGTATGCCGTAGTCCGCCAAACGCAAAGCCACATTCACACCTTTACCACCGGCATCAAAACGCATGCTATGGCAACGATTAACCTTGCCCAAGGTGAAGTAATCCAAGGTCACCGTTTGATCAATGGCAGGATTGGTCGTGAGCGTCGCAACTTTGCCTACGCGTTCGTTTGTTTTCGTATTCATATTCATAATGCACGCACCTCTTCGGCCGTTCGACACGCCAAGGCTTTGCGTGCCAGCACCTGCAACTCATGCAGTGCGACACGACGTAATTTCGCTTTGATGGTTGGAATCGTGGGTACCGCGATGCTCAGCTCGGTTACGCCCAAACCCGTCAGAATTTCCGCACCACGCACATCGCTGGCTGCGCCACCACACACACCCACCCATTTACCTTCGGCTTTAGCGGCTCGTACTGTCATGTCGATCATTCGCAGCACCGCTGGATTGAGTGCATCGGCTTGTTTGGCCAACTGTGGATGCACGCGATCCATTGCCAATGTGTACTGTGTCAAATCATTGGTACCGATGGAGAAAAAATCCACCAATTTGGCAAATTGGTCGGCTAAAACCGCAGTGGATGGCACCTCGACCATGATACCCAGTTCGATTTTTGGCGCATTCACTTCCAAACGAATGGCCTCGCATTGAACAATCACCTGCTCAATTTCCGAAACCGTACTGATCATCGGAAACATCACGCGCACGTTACCCACATCGCGTGCAGCACGGTAAATCGCACGCAATTGCGGCTCGAACAAATCTGGCCGCGCCATACACAAACGAATCCCACGAATACCGAGGAAAGAATTGTCCTCTTTCGGCAGATTCAAATGCGCTACCTGTTTATCCCCGCCAATGTCCAAGGTGCGAATGGTCAACGGGCGACCTTTTAATGCACGCGCCATATCGCAGTAAACTTGGTATTGCTCTTCCTCAGTTGGAGTTTCACCAGACTCGAGGAACAGAAATTCGGTACGCATCAAGCCTACACCTTCTGCACCGTATTCAACCGCTTGCTCCGCATCGGTTACTCGATTGACATTGGCAAACACTTCAATATGCTGACCATCTGTGGTCACAGCAAGACTTAAGCGCTCAGCAAAATCAATGTTTAACTGGCGTTCAACCTCTTCATGCAATGCCTGCGCACTGGCGATTTCATCTTGGTTAGGATTCAAATACAAAGCACCATTAAAACCGTCCAAAATGCAGGGTGTACGTGGCGCAATATCTAAAATAGCATCACCCGCAGCAACGATCGCCGGAATCCCCATTGCTCGCGCGATAATTGCAGTATGCGATGTTGGCCCACCTTTTGCGGTAATAAATCCAAGAATCATGTCAGGATCAAGGTTCGCTGTATCCGATGGCGTCAAATCATCGGCTACGAGCACTGAAGGCTCCTGCGCATTCATCACCGGCGTACTGTCAATATGGAGTAACTCTCTCAAAACACGCTGTGCCACGTCACTCAAATCCACGGCTCGTGCAGCCAAAACCGCATCATCCAGTTTAGTAATCTGTTCAATACGCCCATCAATTACATGCTGCCAAGCCCATGCCGCGCTGTGCTTTTGCTCAATCAAAACTTTGGTGTTATTTAGCAACTCGTCGTCCTGCAAAAATTCCGCATGCGCAAGGAAAATTGCAGCCTGTTTGGAACCGAGACGATTTTTGACCTCTTGATAATTGGTTTGCAAAGCTTGGTGCGCATTTAATACAGCATGATCAAATGCGATTAATTCTGAAGTTGTATCAGACTCGATATCCTCAACCACGATTTTTTTCGCGGTATGTTGCGTAATCGGGCCATACACAATGCCATCTGAGGCAGCTACGCCTGAAGCAAATGCCGCTGTGCTTTCAGCTTTCCATTGCAAACGCTCTCGATCAATTTGTATCACAGGCGCTTCTTCATGCTCATCACCCTCGCCCAAACCGCTTTCAATCGCGGCTTTTAATGCATTCAATGCGTCTTGGGCATCCACACCTTGGGCAGAAACTCTAATCGTTGCGCCATTCACCACACCCAACTGTAATAAATTAACCAAACTTTTAGCATCTGTGACTTGCTCGCCATAACGTAGGCGAATATTAGATTGATATTGTTTAGCCAAACTGACCAACTCTGTCGCTGGACGGGCATGTAAACCTGTTGGGTTGATGATCGTGGCTTCAAAAGCCAATGGATAATCAGATAATGACGCAGCAGGCGCTGATTCTGGGCGAGCACCGGTAAGTGCCTCGATAATGTCTGCTGGATTGGCTGTTTGAGCCAAACGTTGCGCTTCTTCTTCATCAGACACCACGCGCGTGAGCTTGCGTAAGATATTTAAATGCTCATTGGATTTGGCGGCAATACCAACCAGAAGATAAACGGTGTCTTCGTCATTCCACGCCACACCGTCCGGAATTTGCAATACAGCAATGCCGGTGTGCAAAATGAATTCGCGATTTTCAGGCATCCCATGTGGAATTGCGATGCCATTACATAGATAGGTATTCGCGACCTGCTCCCGCGCAAACATACTATCAATATAGCGTGGATCGATATTACCCGATTGCACCAATAATTGAGCAACCTGCTCAATGGCATCACGTTTGTTTTGCGCTTTGGCGTTCAGACGAACTTGATTCAGATTTAATGCCAACATACCCACCTCCATTTTTGTGACCGGTATGATCATTATCTATCTTGCTTCACGATCAAAATGTAAACGATTGCACATACATTGTCAACACATTTTCTAAAAATATTTTTACGATTTCTACATAAATCCAATTTCTCGAATTTTATCAATGCTCATTTGACTACTTTATTATTTTTACTTTTATTTTTTGTATGAACCAATCTATTGAGCCTATACCGAAAGAATGTGAGCCGATACCTCCATGATGTTAAGCACAAGTAGAATCAATGGCTTATAATGCTTTTAGTAAAGCTTATACATTTTTTCATTTTTTTGATAGAGCAAACATGGCCAGCATCAAAGATGTCGCGAAAGCCGCAGGAGTCTCAACCGCTACCGTTTCACGTGTAATCGCCAATAAAGGCTATATCACCGATGAAAAACGCCAATTGGTACTGCGCGCCATTGAAGAGCTCAAATATCGCCCTAACCTAATCGCTCGTAGTTTACGCGCACAAACCAGTACTAAAATTGGCTTAGTGGTATCAGACATTCGTAACCCTTTCTTTACTGCCATCGCTCGAGCGGTTGAGGATGCGGCATACGAGCGCGGTTACTCAATCATCATGTGTAATACCGATGAAAACCCCGAAAAAGAGCAGCTTTATCTCAATCTGATGCACGACGAAAATGTTGCAGGCGTGATTTTCTCACCTACTCAGCAATTTGGCTTAACGCGCAAACCGTACCAAACACACATACCTTTTGTCATCATCGATCGTCGCGTAGATAACAATCCGAACTACGATACGGTGATGCTCGACAATATTGCAGCAGCATACACCTTGACCGAGCACCTGATATCTCAGGGTTATCGCCGACTGGTCGGCTTTTTTGGTGACACCAGTACAACCGGCTTTGATCGTCGCGAAGGCTTTGAGCGAGCCATTCGACAAGCCGGTTTGGAACACTATGGTGCACACTTTATCGCTCCTCGCATTGAGCAAGGATATCAGAGTACGTTAGAACTACTGAATAACAAAGTTAAGCCGGACGCTATCTTCACCAGTAACAACCTGATTACCGTTGGTGTTTTCCAAGCATTGCGCGCGAACAAAATTCGCATCCCGCAAGACATCGCTTTGGTGGGATTTGATGAAACCACTTGGGGGAACGTAGTTGAACCACCATTGACCATTATCAGCCAACCAACTGAGGACATCGGACGATCAGCGATTGAGCTTCTGCTTCAACGAATTGAAATGCCGGATCGTCCGCACAAAAAACTCATTATGCAAGGCGTTCTGCAAGTCAAAGGCTCCAGCATCAAACAACCCTCATAAAAAATCCACTACGCTTGCATCTGAACCACGCAACATATAGCATAGCGTCACCCTATCCATCATACAGGAGACATCATGCTTTTTAATCCCCCTTGGTTCGACTGGATCGCGCAATACGAGCAAAGCCATCAACACCCGATAAACCGCCTGACGCACACCATCGGCATACCACTGGTCGCACTGTCAGTGGCACTGCTGATTCTTTCGATTTTCATCCCCTCAATGCTGCGCATTGGGGCGGTGCTGTTCATCATCGGCTGGATTTTTCAATTTATCGGCCACGCATTTGAAGGAAAAAACCTGAATTTTTCAATGACTGGCGATTCTTATTTGTCGGGCTGCGCTGGTGGATTATGAAAATCAGCGGCAAAGTTTAAAGTGCAACATACAATAAAAAGTGTTCGATTACTCGAACGCTTTTTATTAACTATGGGTAAATATAATTACTCAGGTTTCACCTGCAACCAAAACGTTACCGGTCCATCATTCACCAACGACACCTGCATATCCGCCGCAAATTCACCTGTCTCTACGATGCTGTGCTCCGAACGCGCCTTCACCACCCAGTCTTCATACAAAAACTGCGCCAACTCCGGTTCCGCCGCCGGCGTGAAGCTCGCACGGGTGCCACTGTTGGTATCAGCTGCCAAGGTAAACTGCGACACCACCAACAAGCCGCCATGCGCACCTTGACCGTCGACATTTTGTACCGAGCGATTCATCTTGCCCGCATCATCGGAGAACACCCGATACGCCAAAACTTTTTTCAACAATTTTGCGCCGATGGCCGGCGTATCGTTTTTCTCCGCGCACAGCAACACCAGCAAACCCTGCTCGATTTGCCCCGTGATACGATCATTGACGGTGACGGATGCGCGTTTGACGCGTTGGATCAATGCAACCATGTGGCTCGCCTTCTCTTTTTCAATAATGCCCATTATCCACGACGAAATATGAATCCGCCAACCATCGCTGAGGATTGGTTTGTATATATTCCGAAATGGTTAAATAGGATGCTTCCGAACGAATGATGTGTTCATAATAATTGCGTTGCCAAATTTTACAACCCACCGTATGACGTTTTTCATTGATACGCCGCGCAGAAAATGTTTTAAATGCCCGCACAATTTCAAATAAACCGTGGCGCGTAGGGGTGGGTTTCAAACCCACCCCTACAGGTAACAGTTCGGCCAATGTTTTAATTTCAACAATTCCATGAATATGATTGGGCATGATCATAAATTCATGCAAACGAATATGTGCATAGTGTTCTGGCAACTCAAACCAAACGCGCTGCACAATTTCACCCCATGGGTTGAGCTGCATTCGCCCGTTATCAATTCGCCCTAATAACAATTGCCGCTCATGCGTACAAATTGTGATGAAATACAATCCCGCTTGTGAATAATCATAATTTTTCAAACGTATTGATCTTCGATGGTGTATCTTGGCATCATAAGTCATGGATATGCATTCTTTGAAAAGGGCGCATGCCATGCGCCCCTACAAGCGATTATCACTCAAAAAATTAACTTTGCGCCACGGTCACTCTGGCAAAGCGTCGCTTACCCACCTGAATCACATATTCACCCGCCACCAAACGCAGTTGTTTATCTTTAACCGTTTCACCGTCGATTTTACAACCGCCTTGGTCTATCGCGCGATTGCCTTCGGATGAGCTGGCAACCAAACCGGCAGCTTTGAGCAATGCGCCCAACGGCATGCCTTCGGCATCTACGGTCACGGTGACGCTTTCAATATCATCGGGAATCCCGCCTTTCGCGCGGTGATTAAACGCAGCCAATGCCTCATCTGCCGCCGTCTGGTCATGAAAACGCGCTACGATTTCCTGCGCCAGCAGCACCTTGATGTCGCGCGGATTGCGACCTTCGACGACCTCTTGTTTGTATTGCGCGATTTGTTCGAGCGAGACGAACGAGAGCAAGTCGTACCACGTCCACATCATGTCATCGGAAATGCTCATGACTTTGCCAAACATCTCATTCGGTGCTTCGGTAATGCCGATGTAATTGTTTTTTGACTTGGACATTTTGTCCACGCCGTCCAAACCCACCAGCAGCGGCATGGTCAGGATACATTGCGCTTCTTGACCATACTCCTTCTGCAACGCACGCCCGACCAACAAATTGAATTTTTGATCCGTACCGCCCAACTCTAAATCCGATTCGAGTGCCACAGAGTCATAGCCCTGCATCAGCGGGTATAAAAATTCATGCACCGAAATCGGTACACCGTTTTCATAACGTTTGGTGAAATCCTCGCGTTCGAGCATGCGCGCCACGGTGTAGCGCGAAGCGAGCTGAATCATACCGCGCGCGCCCAGCGGATCGCACCACTCGGAGTTATAGCGGATTTCGGTTTTTTCCGGATCGAGAATCAAGCTCGCTTGCTCATAGTAGGTTTTCGCATTCGCCTCGATTTGCTCACGGGTCAATGGCGGGCGCGTGGCATTGCGTCCCGACGGATCGCCGATCATCGAAGTGAAATCACCGATCAGGAAAATCACGGTGTGACCCAAATCCTGCAATTGACGCAGTTTATTCAGCACCACAGTATGCCCAAGGTGAATATCCGGCGCGGTCGGATCCAGACCGAGCTTGATGCGCAGCGGCACGCCGGTCACAGCGCTGCGGGCGAGTTTTTGTACCCATTCGGTTTCCACCAATAATTCATCACAACCACGCTTGGTCACGGCCAAGGCTTGTTTGACCGCATCGGTGACGGGATATTGTGTCGTGGTGGTCGATACTGTTTGCGCCTGCTCTGTCATACGAAATCCATCAATTTAAAATATATTTGAAAGGCGTTATTGTACCAACTTGCGCTGCAAAATGCGTTCAAATAAACAGCGAAACCTCAAGCAGTTAATGCTAAAATTGCGCCAATTTTCACCCATTTTAGCAACCTTTTAAGCAGACCCCCATGAACCAAAACGAACTCAAGCAACTCGTGGCACAAAAAGCCATCGAATACGTCCCCCACAACGCTATTATCGGGGTCGGCACCGGATCTACCGCCGACTTATTCATCGACGAACTGGCGAAAATCAAAGAAAACATCATCGGCGCCATTGCCAGCTCCAACCGTACCGCCGAGCGTTTGGCCGGTTACGGCATCAAAGTATTTGACGTCAACGAAGTGCGTGAAGTCCCCGTGTACATCGACGGAGCGGACGAAATCGACCCGCGCGGCTACATGATTAAAGGCGGTGGCGCAGCGCACACCCGCGAGAAAATCTGCGCCTCGGTTGCGCAAAAATTCATTTGCATCGCCGACGCAAGCAAAGAGGTGGACGTGCTGGGCAAATTCCCACTACCCGTCGAAGTCGTGCCGCTCGCGCGCGAAGCTGTCGCGCGTCGCCTGACCGCAATCGGCGGTCTACCGATCTGGCGCGTGAAAGACGACGCACCGATTGTCACCGATAATGGCTGCCAAATCCTCGATGTACACGGATTGCAAATCACCGACCCACTGGCACTGGAGCGCGAACTTACCCTCATTCCGGGCGTACTGACCGTCGGTATTTTCGCGCTCAACCCTGCGCATGTTGCGCTCATCGCTACAGCGGATGGCGTAAAAGAGCGGATTTATCGCTAAACCCGAGCGCCAAAACACAAAGGGCGCATCATTCGCCCTTTGTTTTTGAATGCACAATCAATTAGTCAAAATCGGATATTGCCCGATATAGCTTGGATTTTCGGCTTGTCGACGCATAAAATCTGCCACGTCTTTGCGTGAAATCATATTGACCCGAGCGCCTTTTTGCGGCTCAGCCAGCACGCGATAGCGGCCAGTCAATGCGCCGTTGGTCAATTTTCCCGGGCGCACGAACATGACATTTGGATACTGCGCCGCGAGCATTTTTTCCATCAGGGTTTTTTCGGCATATATCTCGCCCAGCAGTAGTTTAAACGCGGTTTTCACCGGCCACGAACTGTATTTCATGCTGTCACCTGCACCAAATCCGGTCAGTACGATCAGCAGTGGCTGTGCGCCTGTAGCTTTAATCGCATTCAAAATGGCTCGGGGCGACTGGATGTACAATCCGGTTGCCTTACGACTCGTACCCGTCCCCAGCGTGACCAAAATCGCATCCACACCGTCGATGGCCTGCGCGATGTCCCCTTCATTCAGCGCACTGCCCGTGATTCTATGCACGCGTTCATGTTCTGGAATCGTTCCAATACTGCGCGACAAAGTATTGACCGTGTGACCATGTTCAAGCAATTGTTTAACCAGTTCCAAACCCACGCCGGCTGATGCGCCGATGACTGCGAATTTCATAAGTCTTAACTCCTAATCTTTATTTTTATCTAACTCATCAATTAACGTTGAAACTGTTTGAGTAAATAACGAACTAAATAACAAATCTCCAGATGTAGCATACTCCAACAGCTCAATCCCTTTCTCAATCAAAGGCACGTAATCGTCTACGCTAACAAATTGATTTTTAATAACTTTTCTTTTATAAGCCCAATTCGGGTTTTTAACAAAAAAACTATGATGAAGTAATTCACCTAATCTACCATGTATTGATGCAAGTTCTTTAGTAACGGGAGTATATTTAAATAAAAAAACCACTCCTTCGAACATCATAACATGAACTCTCTCACTATCAGAGGGTGGAGATAGTTTTTCCAAATTTTTCATCAGTTTACTAGCCACATACTCTTTACCACAAACATCCATCCTATCTAACGATTTTGCCGCTGCTCCAATATACTCATTCAAACGAGCTTCTATTCCAAAGCGTAAATCAAGTGCCGAATACAACAATGCAGCAACATCCTCTTCCTCCTTAAACTTAGAAAGATTGCTCTTCGAACGCCCTAAAAAAGCAATAGCACCTGTACCATATCTGTAAAGAATATCTCCGATATCCATAGATATCCCTTTAATACAAACGTACACCTGCCGCACGCAACATACCCGTTAAGGTAATCAGCGGTAACCCGACCAAGGCCGTCGGATCGTCCGACTCGACCTTTTCGAGTATGGTGATACCGAGTGCTTCAACCTTCGCACTGCCCGCACAATCATACGGCTGCTCGATGCGCAGATACG